>JBOFFB010000228.1:0-8081 GCA_051648385.1 Allobosea sp. | reverse complement strand
CTGACCGCGCGTGCCACCGTTGATCCCGCCACGAGAGCTTGCGATGTCATTCGAAACCTACCTCGTCAGCTCCCCGGTCGATGACAGCGCCGCTTTCGCCGAGCGCCTCATGCACGCTGTCGCCGCATTATCGCCAGCTTCTGTGCTGCTTGATGTGCCTGCTGGTGACGAGCGGGCGCAGATCAACCTGATCAAGGCGCTGGCTCCGGCCTTGCAAGAGGCAGGTGTGGCAGTGTTGGTGAATACATCTGCGCAGGCCAGCATTCGCGGCGGGGCGGATGGAGTGCATGTGGCCTCGCCCTTGCTGGTTCCACCGATGCGCGAGGCACTCAAGACCGAGCGCATCATCGGTGCCGGCGGTTTGACATCGCGACATGACGCCATGGATGCGGGTGAAGCGGGTGCCGACTACGTGATGTTCGGCGAGCCTCGGTCCGACGGCTCGCAGATGACATTGTCGGCGCTGGCGGAGCGCGCGGCGTGGTGGGCCGAGGTGTTCGAGACGCCATGTGTGGCCTATGCCAATTCAGCCATTGCCGTTGAGCCATTGGCGCTCAGCCGGGCCGAGTTCGTGGCGCTTGGGCCGTGGTGCATGGATGATCCGGAGGCTGCGGCTGCTGCAGTGGCAACGGCGCGGGCAAGCCTCCTTGCCAAGAGCAAGCAGTCGGCATGAGGGCAAGACGCATTTGGCTTGCTGGATTGTTTTTTGCGGCGGTTGCGATGTTGCCCGTCGCAGTCAAGGCGCAGAGCCCCATCCCCTTCGTGCCCCCGCCCGGGCCAACGGCTGCCAAGCCTGCCGAGACGCGCAGCCGAGATTTGCCACAACCGACATTCAGGCCGTCGGCGCGCTTCGGTGCAACTGATCCCAACATCGATGCGGCATACGGCGCATACCAAGCCGGGCATTTTGCGACTGCCTTCCGGATGGCGACGGAGCGCATAGCTGCAAATGCGCAGGATGCCGCTGCGATGACGCTGCTCGGCGAGCTCATCAGCCAAGGGCTTGCCACACGCCAGGACGACCGGCGCGCCGCAGAATGGTATCGGCTGGCGGCTGATCGTGGCGATGCCAATGCCCAGTTCGCACTCGGCATGCTCCACCTTGAGGGGCGCGGCGTGGCGCGTGACGAGGCGCGGGCGAGGACTTTGTTGCAACAAGCTGCCGACAAGGGCCATGGTGCGGCCTCGCTCAATCTGGCCCTTCCGCTGATGGCAAGCGGTCAGCCTGCGGACCTGAGCCAGGCCACGATGCTACTCAAGCGCGCGGCAGATGCAGAGATCGGCGATGCCCAGCACGCGCTGGCGGTGCTGATGATCGAGGGGCGTGGGCTGCCGAAAGACATCGAGGCGGGTGCCGACATGATGGCGCGCGCTGCCTCCAACGGCTCGCTGGCGGGTGAGGTCGAATTTGCCATCCTGCAGTTTGCCGGACGCGGCATCGGTCGTGATGAGCGGGCTGCGGCACGCGGTTTCGCCCGAGCGGCAGCACGCGGCAACCCGATTGCCCAGAACCGGCTGGCTCGCATCCTGTTCCAGGGCCGCTGGTTGCCGCTCGACCGTGCTGCGGCTGGCGGCTGGCATCTCGCCGCGCGTGCGCAAGGCTTGGCAGACCCTGAGCTTGAGGACGATCTGGAGCGTCTGTCGCCGGATGAACGCCTCAAGGCACAGACCCTCGCCGAAGACCTTGTCAGTGCAAACGCCTTGACGAAAGCCGCCGTGGCGGCGCAAACCACGGCAACCCAGTTCAAGCCATGATCTTGCGCCGCGCTTCGCGTGCCTGAAAGTCCCGTTCCATGATCCGTTCGCCCCTGATGACCGTGATGACCGATGCCGTCATCAAGGCCTCCCGCAATCTCAAGCGCGATTTCGGCGAGGTCGAGAACCTGCAGGTCTCGATGAAAGGTCCGGGCGATTTCGTCAGCCAGGCCGACAAGAAGGCGGAGAGCACGATCTACGAAATGCTTGACAAGGCGCGTCCGGGTTATGGCTTCGTGATGGAGGAAAGCGGTGTCATCGAAGGATCGGACAAGAGCCACCGTTGGCATATCGACCCGCTCGACGGAACCTCCAACTTCCTGCACGGCATTCCGCATTTTGCTATTTCGGTCGGGCTGGAACGCGACGGCGTGATGGTGGCCGGCGTGGTGCTGGACGTCATCAAGGACGAAATGTTCGTAGCCGAGCGCGGCAAGGGTGCCTTCGTCAACAACCGGCGCCTGCGCGTTTCGGGTCGTCGCGAGGCCACCGGCATGCTGATCGGCACTGGCATTCCCCATGTCGGCAAGCCGGGTCATGGCGTATTCCTGAAGGAACTGGCGGCCGTTATGCCGCGTTTCCAGAACGTGCGACGCATGGGATCGGCGGCACTCGACATCGCCTATGTGGCGGCGGGTCGTCTCGACGCCTTCTGGGAACGTGGGCTCAACTCATGGGATTTCGCGGCAGGCATCGCCCTTGTACGCGAGGCGGGGGGCAGCTTCATCTCGCTCGACGGGCGTGCCGATCCGCTCCAGTCGAAGGATATCCTGTGTGCCAACGAAGCTGCTGAACGACTGCTCAAGGACACGCTGGCGAAGGCCTGAGGTCCTGCATCGCCCACCGTTCACGAACTCGTGTTCCAGGTAACGGCAGTCCTGTCGCGCGCGAATGCTACCGTGAGTACCGTTCCATATTAACGAAGGGAGACGATGATGAAATTTCGCCATTTTTCAGCAGGATTTGCAGCAACCGTTCCAGCTTTCGTGCTGGCTTTGGGCCTTGGTGGCCCAGCATTCGCCCAGAGCGCCGAGACCGAAGAAATCGTCAAGACAATGCGCAACCTTGCCGGCAACCAGAAGGCAAGGCCGAGCGGCGCAAAGGGGCAATGCGTGATAGGCACCTTCACGCCAACTGCCGAGGGCAAGGCGCTGTCGAAGTCAGCGGCGTTCGCCAAACCATCGCGCGTCGTGGCGCGCTTCTCGGTTGGTGGCGGCAACCCGAAGGTTCCTGACGCGACCAAGACGGTCAATCGCGGCTTCTCCTTCAAGCTCGATGATGGCGGTGCAGGCCAGACCGAATTCGTGATGGTCAATGCGCCTGTCAATTTCGTGACGTCGCCGACCCAGATGCTGGCCTTCCTGAAAGCCCGCGTGCCGGGTGCCGACGGCAAGCCGGACGCTGACAAGATCAAGGCGTTCACCGATGCCAACCCGGAGACGACGAACCAGGGCAAGTATCTGGCCTCGAAGCCGGTTGTCGGCTCATGGGTGGGCGTGAGCTACTGGGGCATCCATCCTTACACGCTGACCAATGCCGCAGGTGCCAAGCAAGTCGTGAAGTTCCGCATGGCACCGACAGGCGGCGAGGTCGGCTTGACCGAAGACGAAGCCAAGGCCAAACCGGCTGACTTCCTGGTCAATGACCTGACCGCACGGGTTGCCGCGAAGACCGCCAGCGTCGATATGCTGGCGATCATGGCCCGTCCCGGCGACGAAGCTACCAAAGTCACCGAGACCTGGGCTGACGAGGACAAGCGTCCGACTGTCAAGCTGGGCACAATCGCCTTCACTGCGATCGAGAAGAACGATACCTGCGACAACGCCATCTTTGATCCGACCAATACGGCTGATGGCCTCGCGGGTCCGGTGAATGACCCCTTGTTCGTGCAGCGCCAGCCTGCCTACGCGATCTCGATCTCGCAGCGCTTGTGAGGCGGGTGGAAACTTTGTCTGTTTCCTGAAAGTGTCATGGCCGCCCTTGTGGCGGCCATTTCGTTTCGAAAGATACGAACCACTCGAACCGAGATCACCGGCACAAGGCCGGTGATGACACTGACTTGGTTTTGCTGTGGCTGAATGGCGGAAGCCATGGCCAAACTTGACAAATGCACGTGCTGGCGGCATCCACATGCTATCACAACCCCGCCGATCCAAGGTTGTCAAAACCGCATGTTGTCCTTTCCGGTGAAAACCACGAAAACGACCAGCACCACTGACAAAGCGGTGGTGACCAAACGCGCGCGCTGACGCCTCTCCTCCACCCGGGCCATCCCCCGACGAGGATCACGGGGCCAGCCTGCCAAAGGCAGCCGATACAACTGGCTGGTTTTCAGGTAAGCAGCGGGGGAACAACAGACATCAGCCAGGGCAGTCACCATCATGGGTTACAAGGTCGCTATCGCAGGAGCCACCGGCAATGTGGGCCGGGAGATGCTCTCGATCCTGCAGGAACGCGCATTTCCGGTCGACGAGGTCGTCGCGCTTGCCTCCAGCCGCTCGATCAATTCCGAAGTTTCGTTCGGGGACCGCATCCTGAAGTGCAAGGTACTCGACAACTACGATTTCTCCGACACCGACATTTGCCTGATGTCCGCAGGCGGCGATGTCTCGAAGATATGGTCGCCCAAGATCGCTGCTCAGGGCTGCGTGGTGATCGACAATTCCTCAGCCTGGCGCACCGACCCGGACGTGCCGCTGGTGGTACCGGAGGTCAATGCCGCGGCGCTGGCTGGTTTCTCGAAGAAGAACATCATCGCCAACCCCAACTGCTCAACGGCCCAACTCGTGCTGGCACTGAAGCCCCTGCATGACCGCTTCGTGATCAAGCGCGTGGTGGTGGCGACCTATCAATCCGTTTCCGGTGCCGGCAAGGACGGCATGGACGAACTCGACCGCCAGACCAAAGCGATCTACTCGCTTGGTGGGGCTGAGGTGAAGAAGTTCACCAAGCGCATCGCCTTCAACGTCATTCCCCATATCGATGCCTTCATGGAGGATGGCTACACGAAGGAAGAGTGGAAGATGATGGTCGAGACCAAGAAGATCCTCGATCCGAAGATCAAGCTGACAGCGACCTGCGTGCGCGTGCCAGTGTTCGTTGGCCATTCCGAAGCTGTCAATGTCGAGTTCGAGAAGCCCGTCACCGCCGATGAGGCACGCCGCATCCTGCGCGCCGCACCGGGCATCATGGTGATCGATACGCGCGAGAATGGCGGCTATGCCACGCCGCATGAGTGTGCCGGCGAGGACGCGACCTATGTCAGCCGCATCCGCGAGGACTCAACCATCGACAATGGTCTTTCCTTCTGGTGCGTGTCCGATAACCTGCGCAAGGGTGCAGCGCTGAATGCCGTGCAGATTGCCGAGACGCTGGTGAAGAAGGGGCTGATCAGCCCGCGCGTCCGCAAGGCTGCGTGATCCGGTAGGCGGGTTGATAACTCGGCCCGCCAACCATCTCGTTAACAGATCGTGCTTAAATGCCGCGTGATGATTCGCGAGGGGTACGCTCGATGGCCAAGATGAAACAGCCCGTCGATGCCTTTGTTGGCTCGCGCATGCGGATGCGCCGCCTGCTCAACGGGCTGACCCAGAAGGAACTTGCCGAAATGATCGGCACCTCCTTCCAGCAACTGCAGAAATACGAGAAGGGCACCAGCCGCATCGGCCCGGCGCGGCTGCAATTGGTGGCACAGGCGCTGCAGGTGCCGATCTCTTTCTTCTTCGAGGGCTCGGACGAGGGCGCGACGCCGACAGAAGGCGAAACACCTGCAGCGGCCTTCGTGCACAAGATGGTGGCCATGTCGGACGGCCAGCAACTGGCACGCGCTTTCATCTCGATCAGCGACAGCAAGGTCCGCCGCCAGATCACCGATCTGGTCGAGTCCATGGCCGAGATGCACCGCGCAGCCAAGGCTGCGGAGCAGGCCTGAGGTTCACGCAGCCAGCTTGCACATCAGCGCGCGCTCGAGTCGGCTGCGCAGCTCGACGTCGTTATATGGCTTGGTGATGTAGTTGTTCGCCCCGGCGCTCATGGCGCTCTGCACGTTGCTGAGCTTGTTTTCGCCGGTCGCGATCAACACGGCGGTGGTCTTGTTCTCGGGCGTGGCGCGGATGTGCTTCAGCACATCAAGTCCGTTGGTGTCACCGAGGTTCCAGTCGAGCACGATCAGGTCGTACTGTTTCTGGCTGGCGCATTGCTTTGCACCGGCACCGTCCGAGGCCTCGTAGATGCGGCGAAAGCCGATCTTGTAAAGATACAGCATTGCGAGTTCGCGCATGCTTTTCTGGTCGTCGACAACCAGGACTTCGAACTGGTCCAGCGGTTTCATGGGATGGCCTCCAGGCGGGGGGTGGTGATCTGGTTTGTCCTGTGGGGAATCTGACGACGTTCTGGCACCGGGCGTGAAAGAAGCGCTTCGATCTCTTTTCCGATCTCGAGCAATGGTACTGATCGTTCTGCGGCCCCGATTTCAAGTGCAGCTCTGGGCATGCCAAACACCACACAGCTTGCCTGGTCCTGCGCCATCGTCCTTGCACCGGCCTGGCGCATGGCCAGAAGCCCATCTGCGCCGTCACGGCCCATTCCGGTCAGGATGACGCCGATGGCATGGGCCGCACAGACTTCAGCCATGCTGTGGAACAGCATGTCGCATGAGGGGCGGTGGCCACTGACCTTGTCGCGCGCATCAAGTCCTGCATGCCAGCGCCCACCATCGCGGCGGACTACAAGGTGCTGGCCGCTTGGCGCAACGAGCACCGTGTTGGCCGTCAAGGTGTCACCTTCGCGAGCGACCTTGACCCGGTGCGGCGTGGCACTGGACAGGCGCGCCGCGAAGCCATCCGCATAGCCGGGCAGCATGTGCTGCGTGATCAGAACAGGCGCAAGGCCGACTGGCAGGCGCTTCAGAACCTCGATCACGGCGATGATGCCGCCGGTGGACGAGCTGATTCCCACAACCGGCATGGTGCCAGCCGTACGCGGTGCAGACTGGGCTGTCTTTGCTGGCGGAGTGGCGCAAACCGCACGGCTTCCAAAGCTGTGTGACCGGAGCGCCGCGATATGGCCGGCAAGCACCTTCATCAAGGTCTCGTGGGTGGTGGTGACACCATCGGGCTTTTGCACAAATCCGACTGCGCCGAGTGCCATGGCCTGATCATGCAACTGTTGATCCTTGCCGGCGGCACCCGAAATGATCAGCACCGGCACCGGGCACTCGCGCATGATGCGTTCGAGCAGGGCAAAACCGTGGCGACCAGGCAGCTCCAGGTCGAGCAGCACAAGATCCACCGGTTCGCGTACCAGAACGGACCATGCGGTTTCAGCATCTTCGACATCGGCCACGATCACCGTGTCGGGGATGCTGGTCAGCAGCAGCATGAGCAGTCTGCGCACCGAGGTCTGGTCATCACAGACCAGCACCTTGAAGGGGCCAGGTTTCGTCATCAGAACATCTCCACCGGGGAAGTCGCAGGTTTGATCGAGATTGTGGCGCGATGCTTCGCTTCGCGCAGAGCGAGATCGGCGGTTGTGAGCGCATCGACATGCTGCACCAGAACCCGCCCGCTCCACGGCTCGAACAGGACCCGGCGCGGGCTCGTGCCGCCGGTGTCACGAGATTTGACGGCGATGCCTTCATGGGCGAGAAAGTCGATGGCGAACTGGGCGTTGCGCTCTCCGATGGCGGAGTGATCGAAGGCTGCGGCAATGCGAGCCCCGCCAAACACCTTGGCTTCGAGGTTGCGGCGGTCACAGCCAGCGCGCATCAGCGCATTGATCAAGACCTCCATGGCGGTGTCGCCATAGAGCATGGCATGCCGGTTTGGCATCTGTCCGTCTGCCAGCGCTGGCAACATGAAGTGGTTCAGACCGCCGATGCGCTTGGATGCGTCGCGCAGGCAGACCGCGATGCAGGAGCCGAGCACTGTCGACAGCATCTCCGACGCCCTGCCGTTGATGGCATGGGCACCAGGTGCAACCGGGTGCACGAGCGCATCGAAACGCGCATCGAAATAGCTGCGCGATGTGGCAGCCGCGATCGTGACTGTCTCAGGCATCGAGCCGCCCGATCGGCGCGTAGGCAGTGCGCCCGGTGATGCGCAGGCGCTCATGGTTGGGGCCAAGCGATTCGGAATGACCGATGAACAGCGTGCCGTGCGGCGCGAGCATGTCGGCAAAGCGGCCAACGAGGTCGCGCTTGGTGGGTTGATCGAAGTAGATCATCACGTTGCGGCAGAAAATCACGTCGAACGGCCCCTGGAACGGCCACGGGTCAAGCAGATTGAGCTGGCGGCATGTGACCAGCTTGCGCACGGCAGGACTGATCA
>JBOFFB010000227.1:0-2855 GCA_051648385.1 Allobosea sp. | reverse complement strand
GAGATGTCCAATCAGAGAGAAGAAAGGGCGCAGCTTGCGGCTGCGCCCTCCGGTCAGATGGTCAGGTGATGGCTTCAGCCCTGGCGCGGGATGAGCTTGCGCACCTCGGTCGCCATGTCGGCCAGAACGGCCTCAGGCGTGGCCTTCTGCTCGACGATACGGGCCAGGTTGTCGACCATAACCTGCGTGACGCGCACCGAGTTCTGGCCGGGGAACGCGTACCATGGCACCATCAGGTGGACCTGCCTGGTCGCAGCCTGGAACAACGGGTTGGCCTTGTAGAAGTCGGCGAGGTAGCTCGTGTCATCGATGGCGAGTTGGTTGCACGGCACATAGCCGGTGTTCTTGACCATCAGCGTGGTGCCCTCGGCGGAGGTCGCGAATTTGACGAACTTCCACGCGGCTTCGAGCTTGCGCGGATCCTTGGTGGTGATCATCGCGCCCGCGCCGCCGGTGGGCAGGCGGCCCTTGGCGGCATCGATCACCGGCATGATCGTTGTGCCGAGTTCGAAGTTGCTGCCAACCGAGTTGGCGATCGAGCGCACCTGCGCGGTGGTGCGGAACATCATGCCCAGCTTGCCGGCGCTGAACGCTTGCAGATCGGCGGTGCCGGCGAAGTTGGGCATACCGCCTTCCTTGACCATCCGGTCGAGCAGACGGAGCGCAGCCAAGCCTTCGGCGCCGTTGAAGGCAACGTCGTTCTCGGCTTCGTTGAGCATGCGGCCACCATGGCCGTAGAGCAGCGCCGAGAACATCCAGTCATCGCCCGGCCAGCGGAAAAACATGCCGTCATTGCCATCGCCCAGGGCCCGCACCTTCTGCGCATCGGCGATGACCTGGTCCCAGGTGGTTGGGAACTTTGACGGATCAAGACCCGCGCGCCGGAGCAAGGTGGCGTTGTAGTAGCTGATCGGGTTCGACGTGGCGAAAGGCAGGCCACATTGCATCTTGGCATGAAAGCCAAGGCCGAGAATGGCGGGCGAATAGCCGAGTTTCGAAAGGTCGCCTTCGTTTGCCAGCAGCGGGGCCAGATCGACGGCCACGCCCCGTTCCGCGAACATGCGCAGGCGGTTCAGGCCCTGGAACGAGACTTCCGGCATAGAGTTGGTAGCGGCATTTCGCAGCAACAATTGCGCGCCGTCCTCATAGGTCGGGGTCGGGTTGACGTAAGTTGCCTTGACCTCGGGGTGCTTTTTCGTGAACGCGTCCATCACCGCGTCCTGCGCTTCCTTGAAGATCGCGGGCATCGAATAGTGAATTTGGATGTCGGCGGCCTGCGCGCGCACGATGGATGGCATGGCGATGGAGACCGCGGCTCCGCCCATCAAGGTGAGTGAGTGGCGACGGCTGATGCGAAGGTCATTGGTCCTGATGTCTTTCGTCATCTCGGTGGTCCTTTTGGTTGAAACCGGGCTCAACCTTTGAGCCCGGTCATGGTGATGCCTTCGATGAAACGGCGTTGGGCAAACAGAAACGCGAGCACGAGTGGCGCAGTCACGAGCAGCGCCGCAGCCATCAGCGCGCCATAGTCCTCGCCCGCTTCGACTGAGCGGAAGGCGAGAATGCCCATGGCGGGCGTATAGAGATCGCCCTTCTGAATGACGATCAGCGGCCAGAACAGGTCGTTCCAATGGGCCACGACCGAGAAGATCGCGAAGGCCGTTGCAGCCGGCAAAGCGTTTGGCACGATCACGCGCCAGACGATCGAGAACTCGCCCATACCATCGATGCGGGCCGCGTTGATCAGGTCGTCTGGGATGGCGCGAAAAAACTGCCTGAAAAGGAAAATCGCGAACACTGAGCAGGTGAACGGCGCGATCAACGCTGTGTAGCTGTTGAGCAGCCCGAGTTGGTGGATGCCGAGGTACAGAGGCAGCGCCGTGGTCTGGTAAGGCACGAGCAGCCCCAGCATGACGAATCCGAAGATTAATTCGCGGCCCCTGAAATTCAGTTTGGCCAGGGCGTAAGCCGCAGGCACCGCGAACAGGATCTGGAAGAACAGGATGCCGAAACAGACGATCAACCCGTTGACCACATAGGTCCAAACCGGGATCGTTCTCAGCACCTTGCCGTAGTTCTCGAGCAGCGCCCAATTCTGGGGGATCAGCGACAGCGAGGCCTTGAACACTTCGTCTTGCGGCTTCACCGACACCGCCACCATCCAGATATACGGCGCGAGCACCACGAAGGCGGCGAATGCCAGGATGGCCAAGCGAGGCAAATCACTCAACAGCTTGCGGCTTTGCATCACATCACCCGTAATGCACGCGCCGGTCGATCATCCGGGTCTGGATGAGCATCAAGGCCAGCACGATGGCGAGGAACACCAGCGTAATGGCGGCGGAGTAGCCGAACTTGAAATAGTGGAACCCCTCCTGGTAGATCGTGCGCAGCAGGACCTCGGAGGCATTGTTTGGGCCGCCTTGGGTCAAAGTCTGCACCGTATCGAACACCCGGATCGAGCGTGTCATGGTGATGATGATGACAAACAGCATAGTCGGCCCCAGCATCGGCCAGGTTACTAACCAGAACTTGGACCAACCACTGCGCGCGCCGTCGATTTCGGAAGCGTGGTAGAGTTCACGCGGGATCGCTGTCAGACCGGCCAGGAACAGCACAAGGTTGAAGCCGACATTCTCCCACACGCCAATGAAGCCGAGTGAGACAATCACCCAGTCCGAAGAGCCGAGCCAGTTGGGCGTGCCAGCGCCCACCATGCGCAGAACAGCATTCAAAGGCCCGATGCTAGGATGCAGGAGGTATTGCCAAACCGTCGCCATCGCCACCGTGAGCGAGACCACCGGCAGGAAGAAGACGGCGCGCCAGAAGGCCCGACCGCGCGCGCCGGCCTCGAT
>JBOFFB010000226.1:0-2304 GCA_051648385.1 Allobosea sp. | reverse complement strand
TCGATGCGAAAGCGAAGTTCGTGACGGACTTTGTTGCAGCGTGGACGAAGGTCATGAACGCTGACCGCTTCGAGCAGGCTTGAGGTTTAGGCCCGGACGGGCCACTTCAAACCGCAGATTGAGTGTCATCACCGGCCTTGTGCCGGTGATCTCGGTAGGTAGGGCACTGCGCCTTTCCGAAAAGAGATGGCCGCCACAAGAGCCTGCCCCCGCGAAGGCGGGGGGCGGCCATGACACTGCGGTAAACATGACAGCTCGGGTACGACCTGTTGACCGCGCTGCATTGTTACCCCAGCCTTGCCAGCGCATCCCTGATCTTGATCTGCCGCGCCCGCGCATCCGCGATGCGCTCGCGGTTTTCGTCGATAACCTCTTCGGGCGCTTTCGCCACGAAATCGGGGTTTGAGAGCTTGCGCTCGACCCCCATGATGTCGCTGTCGAGCTTGCCGAGTTCCTTCGTCAGGCGCGTTTTCTCAGCACCGAGGTCAATCAGCCCGGCAAGTGGCATGGCGATCGTCTCGCCGCGCACCACGATCTGCGCCGATTGCGGCGGCGGCGCTTCCGCGAAGCTGATCGAGGACGCCCTCGCCTGCCGCGCGATCATGGCCTCCCAATTGCCGACGATGGCGCGGGTGGCGGGCTTGGCACCGACGATCACCAGTTCGACCTGCGCACCACCTGCAATGTTGACTTCGGTGCGCACCGAGCGGATTTCCGAGATGAGATCGACAACGAAGCCGATTTCTGCTTCAGCCGCCGGGTTCTCAGGCCCCGCAAGTTCTGGCCAATCCGCATGGCAAAGCAGCCCCTCGCGCGCCGGACCTGCCTCGCCCTTCACGGCCCAGAGCTCCTCGGTCATGAACGGCATGAATGGGTGCAAGATTTTCGCGATGATATCGATGACATAAGCGACGGTCGCCCGCGTCTCATCCTTCGCCTCGCTGTCTGCCTCAGCCTGCAACACGGGCTTGGAAAGCTCGACATACCAGTCGCAGAATGTGCCCCAGACGAAGCGGTAAGCTGCGTCTGCCGCGTCGTTGAAGCGGAAGCTCTCGATTGCCGAGGCCACGTCGCGTGCGCCGACGGCGGCTTCCGCGATCACCCATTTGTTCAACGTTTGGCTGACACAGTGCGGATCAAACCCGGCCACACGTTCACAGCCATTCATCTCGGCGAAGCGCGCTGCGTTCCAGATCTTGGTGGCGAAGTTGCGGTAGCCTTCGACGCGTGCGGTTGAAAGCTTGATGTCGCGCCCGCCGCTGGTCATGGCGGCAAGCGTGAAGCGCATCGCATCAGCGCCGTATTGGTCGATGATGGTCAGCGGATCGATGACGTTGCCCGTCGTCTTCGACATTTTCTTGCCCTTCTCGTCGCGAACGATCCCGTGCAGGATCACATCGGCGAACGGGGCTTGGCCCAAGAACTCCTCACCCATCATCATCATGCGCGCCACCCAGAAAAACAGGATATCGGCGGCTGTGACGAGCGTATTGGTCGGGTAGAACTTGGCGAGTTCGGGCGTGTTTTCGGGCCAGCCAAGCGTGGAGAACGGCCAGAGCGCGGATGAGAACCAAGTATCGAGCACGTCGGGGTCGCGGCTCAGCGTGACGCTTTTGCCGTAGTGACGAGCCGCCGCCATTTGTGCGGCAGCTTCATCCAGCTCAACGAACGGCGTGCCATCCGGCCCATACCACGCCGGAATCTGATGTCCCCACCAGAGCTGCCGCGACACGCACCACGGTTCGATGTTCTCCATCCAGTTGAAGAACACCTTGTCACGCTCGGGCGGATGCAGCTTCGTGCGGCCTTCGCGCACAGCGGCCATGGCCTTGTCGGCCATCGGCTTCACATCGACATACCACTGGTCCGTCAACCAAGGCTCGATGACGACACCTGAGCGGTCGCCGTGTGGCACGGAGTGCACATGCGGCTCGATCTTGGAGAGCAACTGCATGGCATCAAGATCAGCCACGACGCGTTTGCGGCACTCGTAGCGATCCAGCCCGCGATATTGCTCCGGCATGTGCGGCTCGTCGACCATGTGCGCGGTCGCCGTGAACAGGTTGATCAACGGCACGACATCGGAGTGGCGCTTGTAGACCTCGTAATCGTTGAAATCATGCGCCGCCGTGATCTTCACGGCACCAGTGCCCTTTTCAGGATCAGCATAGGTGTCGCCGATGATCGGCAGGCGGCGATTGACCAGCGGCAGGATCGCGGTTTTGCCGATCATCCAGCCGATGTTTTCGTTGTCTGGATGCACCGCGACAGCACCGTCACCCAGCATGGTCTCGGGGCGCGTGG
>JBOFFB010000225.1:0-4766 GCA_051648385.1 Allobosea sp. | reverse complement strand
CGGTCGCCTGTGGCGCACAGCGTCGCAATGATCAGCAGCAGTGCCGACTGGCCCGAGGCCACCGCGATTGCGCCGGAGCCGCCTTCCAGCGCAGCGATTCGTCGTTCCAGCGCGGCGGTCGTCGGGTTGGCCCCGCGCGAATATGAGAAGCCGGCGCGCTTCAGGTTGAAGATGTCGGCCCCGTGGTCGAGGTCATCGAAAACGAAGCCGTTGGTCTGGTAGATCGGGGTTATGCGTGCACCCGTCGCTGGGCAGGGGCTCGCGCCCGCATGCACGGCGAGGGTGTTGAGGCCCCAACAGGATGGCTCAGTCGGGCTCACGCACCCAGCGCCTGATCGAGATCGGCGATGATGTCGGCAGCATCCTCGATTCCGATCGACAGGCGCACCACTTCAGGCCCGGCACCTGCGGCGCTTTTCTGCACATCAGTGAGCTGCTTGTGCGTGGTCGAGGCCGGGTGGATCACCAGCGAGCGCGTGTCGCCGATGTTGGCGAGGTGGCTGAACAGCTTCAGGTTTGACACGAGCTTCACGCCAGCCTGATAGCCGCCCTTGAGCCCGATGGTGAAAACCGCGCCCGCGCCCTTCGGCGAGTAGCGCTTTGCGAGGTCGTGGTAGCGATCCCCCGGCAGGCCAGGGTAGTTGACCCAGGAAATCGCGTCATGCGTGCTCAGATGCGTCGCCACCTGCAAGGTATTGTCGCAATGGCGCTGCATGCGGAGCGGCAGCGTCTCGATGCCGGTGAGCAGGAGGAACGCGTTGAACGGTGACAGGGCCGGCCCAAGATCGCGCAGCGAGAGCACGCGTGCGGCGATTGCAAAGGCAAAATTGCCGAAGGTCTCGCCCAGCACCATGCCGTTGTACTCAGGCCGCGGTGCCGACAGCATCAGGTAGCGCTTGTCGCCCACCCAATTGAACGAGCCGCCATCGACAAGGATGCCGCCAATCGAGTTGCCATGTCCGCCAAGGAACTTGGTCAGCGAATGGATCACGATGTCTGCGCCGAACTCGAACGGTTTGATCAGGTATGGTGTGGCCATGGTGTTGTCGACGATCAGCGGGATGTTGGCTTTCTTCGCGATCTTGGCGATGGCCTCGATATCGACGATGACGCCACCCGGATTGGCAATGGATTCGATGAAGATCGCCTTGGTGCGCTCGGTCAACGCTGCCTCGAACGTGGCCGGCTCATCCGAATCCGCCCAGACAACATTCCACCCGAAGTTCTTGTAGGCATTGTTGAACTGGTTGATCGAGCCGCCATAAAGCTTCTTCGCAGCGATGAACTCGTCGCCCGGCTGCAGCAGGCAGTGGAAAGTCAGGAACTCGGCCGCGTGGCCTGATGCGACTGCCAGTGCCGCCGTGCCGCCCTCAAGTGCCGCAACGCGCTCTTCCAGCACGGCGTTGGTCGGGTTGCCGATGCGGGTGTAAATATTGCCGAACGCCTGAAGCCCGAACAATGAGGCCGCGTGATCGACATCGTCGAATACGAAAGACGACGTCTGGTAGATGGGTGTGGCGCGCGCGCCGGTCGCTGCGTCCGGCGATGCGCCGGCATGGATGGCGAGAGTGGAAAAACCGGGATGCTTTGCGGACATGAAACAGCTCCTGAGCAAGGTCTGGCGAACGGTTCGTTCTTTTTAACGAACGGCCAGCGCCTGTCAATCCGGAGTGTCTACCTGCAACGTGAAGCCTTATCGTCGGCATGAATGCAAGACCGGCCTTGAATGCCGGTCTTGCTGGTGCGTGGTTTGCGATCAGGCGGGGAAGTTGGTCAGATCGAGCACGATGTCCGCCCGGTCATCATCATTTTCATCAGTGTTCGTCACACTGAAACGCGGCGACACAGTGTCGCCTGCAGGCACGAGGAAAGACAAGTTTTCCTGTCCGTCAAGATCGGTCGTTGCCTCGCTTGTTCCTTCAAAAAGCTTGGCCGTACCGGTCACCCGGACATCACCGCCCGGCAACACCGTTCCAGTCAATGCAATCTCGACTCGGATTTCGCCACCCATTCTTTCTGCCATTTTCATGAGTTCGGTAGGATGGCGTGATGTCAGAACGGCCTCGTTTTCGGCACCTCGTGTTGCAAACTCATCGGAGCCAAAGTTCTCTTCATCTTTGATGTTCATTGTTGCATGGCATTGCACCCGGCGTCTGACATCGGCGCTGTCCCCGCCGCCGTGGTTTGACTGTGGCCTGAGGCCTCCTCGGCCATCCGGCACAGTTGGACCTGTCCAAACAGAGATATGGGCGCCTGATTGCGGCGACCATGCGATCTGGCCGTTCTGGAAGTTGCTGAACCGGAACCTGTCGGCCGGCCCGACAAGTTCATCGCTGGTCGGGTAGCCTAGAAAACTCTCTGCACCCTTCTCCCAATAGAGACGGCGAATGTCGCCGTGCACTTCAAACGCGCCGGTTGCTGGCGACCAGTAGATCGATCCACCCTGAAAGTGGTTGTAGCGCCCGCCATTGACCGCCGCTGATGACTCGTCGGTGGTCGGAAAGCCGAGCAAAGAGCGCTCGGCTCCAAGTCGGCGCCACTTGCTGCGGATGTCACCGTGCACTTCGAAGGCCCCGGTCACTGATGACCAGTAGATCGACCCATTGGCGAAATCGCGGAAGCGTCCGCCACTGATGGTGGTTTCGTTACCGGTTGCGGCACCGAGAAATCCGCCACTGCCACCGAGCGCTGCATGCTTCTGCATAATAGCGCTTGCCCGGAAAACGATGCCGGGTGGCAGGTGAGCGGCACGGAAAAGTTCATGATTGATCAGTTGAATGCGTGTTTGACGATCATTTGGCATTGTCATGGCTCCATTTTGACGTTTGGGCTAACAACCTGCGAATGATCACGCTCGTTCACTGCGAAAATCCTGCGCCATCATCAATTCAAGGCTAACCTAACGTAACCTGTTGTCAACAGAAAATTAACAGACGCCTGCGGCAAGAACTTGCAATCCGATAACTACCCGCCAGGCCGATTGATCGTGAACTTCTGGTAACCCTTGCCTGCAAGCACAGGCTTTTTGGATGACAGCAGCCGTGAATTGATGCCCTGCCAGCCAATTTCGCCGGAGAAGCGGCCATATTCGATCTTCGGGCAGCGGTTCATCACCACCTTGAGCCCCAGCGCTTCGGCTCGCGCTGCGGCTTCGTCATTGCGCACCGAGAGCTGCATCCAGATCACCTTCGGCAGCGGATCCAGCGCCAGCGCTTCGTCGGTGATGGGCCCGGCGGCCTCCGAATTGCGGAATATTTCCACCATGTCGATCGGACCGGGAATACTCTTGAGATCGGCAAACACCTGCTTGCCCAGCAATGTCTGGCCCGCCAACCCAGGATTGACCGGGATCACGTCATAGCCGCGACCGAGCAGATACTTGATCACAATGAAGCTTGGCCGTGCCTCGTTGGCGGATGCACCAACAAGCGCGATGCGTTTCACCGATGTGAGGATATTGCGGATGTAAGCGTCGTCGTATGTGTCGTGGTTCATGACCAAGAGGTGGCGGGAAACACGGATAGTTGCAAGGGTTACAACAATAGTTCAGCCAACGATCAGCTTCAGCGCGGCCACGATGAGCACGAGCCCCAGTGCCTTCAGCAGCCATTGTGCCGCCAGTTGGCTGATCCCGAGTGACGTGCCGATGATGCCGCCTGCCAGCACGGCGAGCGCGAAGATCCACAAATCAGGCGGCAACTGGCGGACCGCGAGATAGTTGCCGGCGAGCCCTGCCAGCGAGTTGAACAGGATGAAAGCCGCCGCAGTGCCAGACGCCCGCCGGGTTTCCGACCAGCCCAGAAACAGCAGCAGCGGCGACAGGAAGATGCCACCGCCCGTGCCGGTGAGGCCGGCAAGGCCGCCAATCGCGGCACCCGAGAGCAGTGCCAGCCACCAATGCGGTGCGGCGGCCTTGGCATTGAACTTGAAGGCACCTGGCCGGAGCAGACGCAGTGCGGTGAACATCAGGACCGTGCTTAGCAGCGGCCGGAAGATTTCAGGCGGCAGCTTCACGCCACCGGCAAGGAACGCCGCCGGAACCGAGCCGATCAGTAGTGGGACAAGCATCGACCAGTCTGTCAAGCCGCTGCGCGAATATCGGATCGTGCCGAGTGTCGCGACAATCACATTGAGAGACAGCGCCGTAGGTCGCATCACCTGCGGCGGCACACCGAACAGTGCCATCGCAGCCTGATAGGCCGATGAGCCCGCATGCCCGACGCTGGAGAACAGCACGGCACCGAGAAACATCAGAATTGCGAGCGCGATTTCCTGGGAGAAAGGCAGGAGCATGAACGAATTTCTGCGGCGTGAAACTCACCGCATTTCAAGAAGCAATCCGCTCCCGCCGGAGCCGTGGTGCAACCTGACGCCCAGCCTGATTGCGTAGCAAAGGTGGCGTGTTTGCATTGTGTGGTCAAGCCGGATGATAGGGCGAGCTTATCACCCGGTGCGGCGGTCTGACGTCCCCAATGTCATGGCCGCCCTTGTGGCGACCATCTCTGCTCGAAGCCTAGCCATGTTGGGCCGAGATCACCGCCACAAGGGCGGTGATGACACTGAACTGGTTTGGTCCATGGTGCTTATCACCCTGTAGGCCGTCATCCCTCCCAGGTCGGATCGCGCTTCGCCATGAACGCGGCGATACCCTCGTCGGCGTCGCGGGCCAGCATGTTCTCCACCATCACGGCGGTAGCATGGTTGTAGGCGTCGGCTAGTGGCATCTCGCGCTGTTCATAGAAAGCGCGTTTGCCGGTCCTGACGGT
>JBOFFB010000224.1:0-1901 GCA_051648385.1 Allobosea sp. | reverse complement strand
GGCGAGCCGAATGATCACGTTCTTGATTAGTGCCAGTTCGTACTGAGCGGTCCCGCCGTTTCTTGTCTCGTACTGGCGCACTTGAACTTCAAGCTGAGCTTCAAACTTCTTCTCTTCGGGCATCGTGCCACGGGAAAGGGAGAAGTGAATGACTTCCGCGTCATGAAACGATGGCCACTCCCCTAGTGCGGATAGGACTTCTTCTGTACCAGGAATGAGTGGGACGGTCGCCATGTGAGGCCTAGACGGAATGGCTTTGCGAATTGGGGTGGCCCGCCCCCTGCAATGACGTAGGTTGCGCGCCGTAGGCGAGCCGAGCTACACCAATGCACCTGGCCGACAGGCGGTCAGGTCGTTGCGAACTTGCAAGGAGACAGGCCATGAAGGAATCTAGCACTCTGTACGTTGGATTGGATGTTCACAAGGACAGCATCGACATCGCCACGGCGGACGCCGGGCGGGACGGTGAGGTCCGACATGTGTGCAGCATCGGCGGGGACCTCGTCGGGCTGGACAAGGCACTTCGCAGGCTGATCAGCAAGGGGCACCGGCTGCACGTGGTCTACGAGGCCGGCCCGTGCGGGTTCGTGATCTGGCGGCACCTGAGCACGCAGGGCATCGACTGCGAAGTCGTCGCACCGTCGTCGATTCCGAAGCGCTCGGGGGACCGCGTGAAGACGGATCGGCGCGACGCGATGATGTTGGCGCGGCTGTCCAGGTCGGGGGATCTGACCGCGGTGCGCGTGCCCGGCGCCGCCGACGAAGCCGTGCGCGATCTGGTGCGCAGCCGCGAGGACGCCGTTCGCGAATGCCGCAACGCGCGCCACCGGTTGAAGGCGCTGCTGCTGCGAAGCGGCATCGCGTACGCCGGCAAGAGCGCGTGGACGGCGGCGCACCTGCGCTGGCTGGCCACGCTGAAGCTGGAGCACGCGGCGCAGCAGATCGCCCTGCAGGAGTACCTGCACGCCGTGACCGAGGCCACGGCCCGCATCGGCAGGCTCGAGCAGGCGATGCGCGACACGCTGCCCGAGTGGGGCCTGGCGCCGGTGGTGCAGGCTCTGCAGGCCATGCGCGGCGTGCAGCTGGTCGCGGCGATGACGCTGGTGGCCGAGCTGCAGGACTTCCTGCGGTTCGACAACCCGCGGCAGCTGATGGCCTACGTCGGCCTGGTGCCCGGCGAACACTCCTCGGGGCCGAAGCGGCGTCAGGGCAGCATCACCAAGGCCGGCAACAGTGCGGCCAGGCGCATGCTCGTGGAGGTGGCATGGCACTACCAGCACAGCCCGCGGGTGAGCCCGATCATCGCGACCAGGCAGGACCAGCTGCCCAAGGAAGTGACCGACATCGCCTGGAAGGCACAACTGCGGTTGAACGCCAAGTTCAAGCGGCTGGTAGCGCGCCGGGTGATGAAGAACAAGGCCGTTGTCGCGGTGGCGCGTGAGCTCACGGGGTTCGTCTGGGCCATCGGGCGCGAGGTCCAGGCCTCCGGCTGGCAGGGCATCAAGATCGAGCCTGCCAGCAGCGGCGCAGACTGAAAAGACCGAATACGAATACCGCTGAACAAGGGGAAAAGACAGGAGGTGCGCAGACCCGCAAGACTGACTCAGATGCCGGAGGGGGAACGCGGCGCAGCCGCGGCCACTGGGGAACCCTCGAAAACGTTATTGGTGCGCCAGGTGTGCGCAAAACGCATGTCGGGCGATCTCAGACCCTAGAGCGAAGGCAGCCCCGCGACGTAAATCTGTCCTGAGGTAACCAACCCTCGAATATCAGCATGAACAACCGTCGCACATCCTTCACGGGTGGCAACCTCAGGCTCCGTCGCGTTCCCCGTCCGGCAACGGGATCAATGACATCTGTAATTGCAGAGGAATGCGTTCGGCCTCTTGACAGAGAGAAGC
>JBOFFB010000223.1:0-2277 GCA_051648385.1 Allobosea sp. | reverse complement strand
TTTCGGTCTTGGCGAGTTCCCAGGGGCGCGACCGGTTCTGATAGGGTTTCGAGGTCAGCGCGCCGACCGGGCAGAGATCGACCACGTTGCCCTGCAGCTCGGAGGCCATGGCGGCTTCGAGATAGGTCGTGATCTCCATGTCTTCGCCACGGCCGATGGAGCCCAGATCGCCCACGCCCGCCACTTCCTGCGTGAAGCGGACGCAGCGCGTGCAATGGATGCAGCGCGTCATTGTCGTCTTCACCAGCGGGCCGATGTGCTTGTCCTCGACCGCGCGCTTGTTCTCGACATAGCGCGAGTTGTCGACGCCGTAGGCCATCGCCTGGTCCTGCAGATCGCACTCACCGCCCTGATCGCAGATGGGGCAATCGAGCGGATGGTTGATCAGCAGGAACTCCATCACGCCCTCGCGGGCCTTCTTCACCATGGGTGATTTCGTCAGAACCACCGGCGGCTCGCCATTGGGGCCGGGGCGCAGATCGCGCACGCCGACAGCGCAGGAGGCCTGGGGCTTGGGCGGCCCGCCCTTCACCTCGACAAGGCACATGCGGCAGTTGCCGGCGACTGACAGCCGCTCGTGGAAGCAGAAACGCGGCACTTCCGCACCGGCGGCCTCGCAGGCCTGCAACAGCGTATAGTGCGGCGGCACATCAATTTCCGCGCCGTCAATGATGAGCTTCGTCATCTCGTCCTCAACCCTATTGCCTGAGCGGTGGCATGGCCGGCGCATCCGTTGACGCGCGCGCCGTGCGCGGCCGCTCAGCCTGCGCCTTGAGATCGCCCAGCGACCGGTTGGCTTCCTGGATATCGCTGTCCGTCAGTTGCAACTGGCATGTCGTTGCGCCCCCGTCGATGACGTAGCGGTCCTCCGTGACGATTGTGCCCGGACCATCGGGCGCGGTCGCGAGATACACCCGAAGCGTACGGCCGTCCTGATGCGGTCCGCACTGCTGCTCGACGACCTGCGAAGACTGGCGCAGCGGCACCTCCAGCGTCACTCCGGTGGCATTGGCACCCAAAACATTGGTGCCGCGCGATCTTGCGCGGGCGATAATCGTGTCCTGCACGCGCTGCGGCGACACGTTGATCTGGACAGTCGGCTTGTTGCCGGATGCGACCGGCGGCGGCAGAGGTGGCTGAACCGGAGGTTGCTGCGGCTGAACTGCAACGCGCGGCTGGCTGGAACCGAACGGATTCGAAAACGGGTTGCCGGAAGGTATGCAGCCGGCGAGCGCAAAGGCAGCGAGGACTGCCGCGCATGTCTTTCCTGTGGCCACCATAGTCCTGTCTCCCGAAGCGCCGCGACCCATACCGTCAGGCCGCCGCACTGTTGCTGTTGCAGGCGCGCGTTTTCCAGAGCACCGCCTGCTGCAGGTACTTCCACCCAAAGGCATGGTCGCTGTCGCCATGGGTTTCAAGCCATTTCAGCCTCGCCAGTGCCTCGTCAAGCGTCGGCCGGTGTCCTGCCGGCACCCACCACATGACGAAATGCATGCCGCCGAGCACCTCGAACCACTCCGCTCGCCGCTCATAGAATTTGCGATGGACGGTGTTCCAGACGAAATTCTCAAGCGTCTCGACGCTTTCCCAGACCGTCATGTTCGAAACAAACAGCGGATCGCCCTCGATCTTGGTCTCGGTGTTGCCGGTTCCCGGCTCGCCAGAGCCCTCCATCATCCAGACGAATCCCGGCATGCGTTTGCCAAGGCCGTTGATTGCGTCGAGCGCGCCCATGAAGTCCTTCACGCGCTGATCGTCTGTCGCCGCCACCAGACGGCCGATATTGAGTTCGGCGAGATGGAATTCAGTTGGCATGGCCCTAGTCCGCTGCCTTCTCGGACTTCGACGCTTCTGCGGCGCGCCAGACCGCCACCATTTCCGTCACCAGAACCCCATCGATGGTCATGCCGTCTAGGCGGCTCTCACCAATAGCTGCGCCTGCAAGATTGGCCTTGCTCAGCCGAAGCCCGGACAGGTTCGCATTGCTGACGCGCCAACCCGACATGTTCGCGTTTTCGAAGCTCGCGCCAGAAGCGTTGACGTTCTCAAACGTCGCACCGGAGATGTTCACGTCGTTGAAGACCGACCCCGAAAGATCTGACTTCTTGACGCTCAGCCTTTGCCTGGCCTCGTGAAAGTCCATCCGTCTTACTCCGCCGCCAACATGTCTTACGCCTCTCCACAGCGGACGAAGAATTGCGCTTCCCCCAGTGGCCGTTCGGCGACCAGAAGACGGTCCTTCGTGATCTGGTTCACATCAATCTGCAGCAGCCGCTG
>JBOFFB010000222.1:0-15206 GCA_051648385.1 Allobosea sp. | reverse complement strand
CCACGCCCTTGCCCAGCAGCGTGACCTTTGGATGGGCGGCATCACCCCATGTCAGGTCGATCAGGCGCGGCGCGCGCGGCGAGGCTTTGCCGACCGCGTGGATCATCGGGAAATTCTGCGTGATCAGATCATCGCCAAGCGTGACGTGGACTGCCGCGCCGTACCCGGCCGCAAGAGCGCGGATTGCCGCCTCAAGCTCATCGGGGCCAAGGTCGTTGGCAGGCGTGTTGACGAGATCGCGCGAGGCGCAGACGGCGTCGGCGATTGCCGTGATCCCGGCCACATCAACTCCGCGCGGTGCCACCAGCCTGGCGTGCGGCAGGTCCACGCTCTTGTAGCGCACGAACCGGTAAGCCGACAGCAGCCACGACAGGCAAGCCCCCGCAGGATCGGCCAGCTTGCCGCGAAAGACATAATCTCCCGCCGGCAACAGGCCTGACAGACGCCCCGGCCCGAATGGATCGCGATGACGCATTGAGGCATCCTCCTGCCCGGACAGCACCGCAGCGATGTGGCCGCGCGCATTGGGGATGACCAGATGACGACCGGATTGACCAGCAAAACCCATGGTGTGCGCGAAACTGGCCATGGCAGCGGGCAATCTGGCTTCTACCGCCAGCCAGTCGCTGCTTGAAGTGAGATAGATCGGCACGGGCTTGCCGGCTGAAGTCAACAGAAGGTCGCTCGACACTGACTAGAACCTTTGTGGCAGGGCTGCGGTTTCGATACCGCCATTTTAACCATCCGTTAGGGTTAACAATTTATCACCAAGGTGGCCACCATGTTCGTGTTTCAGTCAGCGTGAACGCCGCCCTTTGCGAGGTGCGGGCACCGCACACAGGCCGAACACTGGCGGCAAACGGGAACGCGGGGCATTACATGGGCTTACAGCTTCGGAACTTGACCACAGTCGCCGTGCTGGCGCTGGCACTTGGCGGCTGCCTCAACCGGGGCGCATCCGACGTAACCGGTTCGCTAG
Organism: Allobosea sp.; assembly: GCA_051648385.1. Lineage (GTDB taxonomy): Bacteria > Pseudomonadota > Alphaproteobacteria > Rhizobiales > Beijerinckiaceae > Allobosea. The sequence goes on along the minus strand of JBOFFB010000222.1, from coordinate 14,227 downwards.
GCAACAACCAGCCGATGGGCGAGCAGCAATGGCGCTCCGAACTTGCCGCGTGGCAGCCACGCTATGACGCCAACACGAGCGACAAGACAGCAGCGTTCCGATACGCGCGGGCCTTGCGCGGGCTTGGTCAGCAGGCACAGGCGGTGGCCGTGTTGCAAAGTGCGGTGATCAAGCACCCCAAGGATCTCGACCTGCTCGGCGCTTATGGCCGCGCCCTGATGGATGTCGGCCAGCTCAAGCAGGCCGAGGACGTCCTTTCGCGCGCGCACATGCCCGAGCGGCCCGACTGGCGCATCCTGTCGGCGCAAGGTGCTGTTGCTGACCAGATGGGCGACCACGCGCGGGCGCAGGGCTTCTACGAGACGGCGCTCAGGATCAACCCCGGCGAGCCGACGATCATGTCCAACCTCGGGTTGTCCTATGCGCTGTCGAAACGCCTGCCCGAAGCCGAAAAGGTGCTGACAGCCGCAGCGCAAGACCCACGCGCCGACAAGCGCGTGCGTCAGAACCTTGTGCTGGTGCTCGGCCTGCAAGGCCGTTTCGCCGAAGCCGAGCGCATCGCCGCACAGGACCTCGCCCCCGCCGACGTGGCCCGCTCGATGACCCAGCTCAGGCAGATGGTCAGCCAGCCCAACAGCTGGGACATGCTGCGCGGCAAGGGGCAGGCGGGGAACAAAGGAGGCGGCAAGGCTGGCGCGAAGCCGGATGCAAAGGCGCGCGTGGCGCGAGCTCCGAACTGAGGGGTGCAAGCGTGGAGCTTGGCACCGCGATTGGTGTCACAGCAATTGCGTATCGAGAGGCTTTGGCACGGAGCGAATACCGCTTTCCTGGAAGGCGCGGTGCACAGCGGCCAGCACTTTGCGGCGAATAAGATGCTGGCGGCCTGCTTTGGCCTTGAACTTGCCGCGCACCACCAGCGTGCCGTCCTCAAGTTCCGCGATGCCCTGGCTCTTGAAGGGCTCGATCATGTCAGGCACCAGCTCTGGATCGAGAGCAAGCTCCTGCCCAAGCCTCTTGAACAGCTTTCGGACGGCTTCTACATCAGTATCGATCGCCACCCTGAACAGCAGCTTCTCGATCACCCAGTCGCGGCTGAAGTTCTGGATCTTGCCGATCGAGCCATATGGAATGGTCGCCAGCGCACCGCGCTGATGCCGGAGCGAGACTGAGCGGATCGAAATCTTCTCGACGACGCCCTTGGCACCCGACGTCTCGATGTATTCACCCTGGCGAAACGCGTCGTCGATCAGAAAGAAGACGCCTGACACGACGTCCTTGACAAGCGCCTGCGAGCCGAAGCCGATGGCGATGCCGAAAACACTGAGGCCTGTGACGATCGGCCAGACGTTGATGCCAACCACAATCAGGGCTGACAACGCGGCAAGCGTCGCCACCGTCCAGCGGCCAATGCCAGCCAGCAGCGGGGCCAGCGTCTGGAAACGCGTCAAGGGAACCAGGGTCTCCTCGTCTGTGTGCGCGGCGTCATCTTGCTGCAGAGCCCGGGCCGAAGCAGCCGTAATCAGATTCCAGCAGTAAGACGCAGTCAGTCCGAGCAAAGTCAGCGTCGTTGCCAGATAGCTGTAGTGCCGGAAGCCTCCTCCCTGCGCTACCAGCAAGGGACCGAACCAGAGCGCGCAGAGCAGGCCGCCAATGATTGCGGCAAGGGCCGGGCGAACTGTCAAGCGCAGGGCAAGCCGCGCCAATGGCATATTCTCGCGCACCTTTCCCGCGATCGTCCATGCGGTGAGCACGCGGTCGAGCAGCGGCATGATGATGACGAAGGCGAGGGTAGCTACCACAGCCAGCGCCGGAAGGGGTGTTGCCAAGGTTTGCGCCAACTGGGACGCCATGAAGGTCAACCCGAAAACTGCCATGAGGATGGCTGGCCAATGACGGGCTGTCCAGGCACGGCGCTTGCTGCGTGGCCGTGGTCCGCCCACGAGCGCCGCGATGGTGCGCCGGTTGATAAAAGCCACTGCGATCAACCCAAAAGTGGCCGGTGCGCCGACACCTGCCGTGCTGACCATGTCGCGGAGCCCGGCATTCGCGCCCCAGGCCCTCAGGATCGGTAGCAGCGCCGCTCCAGCAACCGCATACCCAATCACGACATTCAGGTGCAGGACAAAGCGGCGCACCCGTTGGCCTGGCATTCCGGGTCGGTGTCTGCAGAGTGCGCGGACAAGCATCCACTGGCTGGACAGCAACAAGCAGGCCACTGCCGCCGCGACAGCCAGAATACTGAGTGTCATGCGCGACGGAGATGGACCTAACGACATCAGGCGGGCTAACAAGAGACCAGCAGCGATACTGCCCAGCAGAGCCCAAACCATGTCATGCGTCCGCATCAACAGTGTTGCGGCAGGCGAAAGTCTCTTCAAACCGACGCGAATGCCGAAGAAGACCAGAATTGTAGCAACCACGATCAGTGAACCGAGCAGCGCAAGCCAACCAGGCCCGCCTGCAGATCCGATCGCAGCCAAGGTCTGGGCGAGACCCGCCGACGCCTCATCAAGGTTGCTGATGCGTTGCAAAAAGCCGCTCGCGACACGGTTGGCAATGTCATGCAGTGCATGGAATGCCGAACTGAACGCATCGTCGTGTGCTTCGTCCGACATCTCTACCACCGAGCTGGCAACGGGATTTCGCCGTGCCGTCTTTCAAGCCGAAACGGCGGTATTGTGCTATACACGTTCAGAAGCCAAGCTCACTGAGATCACTTCAAATCCATGGACTGAATCACTGCCGGCATCATGATCACCACCATCAGCACTGGCAGAAAGAAGATGATCATTGGCACGGTGAGCTTGGGCGGCAGGGACATGGCCTTCTTCTCGGCTTCGGCCATGCGCATGTCGCGGCTTTCCTGGGCAAGCACGCGCAGAGCTGTGCCGAGCGGGGTGCCGTAGCGCTCGGCCTGGACCAGCGCGGTCGTCACTGATTTCACCGATTCGATGCCGGTGCGGGCACCGAGGTTCTCATAGGCCTGGCGGCGCTCGGAAAGGTATGACAACTCGGCGGTGGTCAGCACCAGTTCCTCGGCCAGCGCGATCGACTGGGTGCCGATTTCGGCGCTGACACGGCGGAAAGCGTGCTCGATCGACATGCCGGACTCGACGCAGATCAGCAGAAGATCGAGCGAATCGGGAAAAGCGCGCTTGATTGAGAGCTGGCGCTTCTGGATCTGGTTCTTCAGCATGATCTCGGGAAGTTTCAACCCGAGGAACGTGCAGAAGGCCGTGGCCAGAAGATTGATCGTCAGGCTCTGGGTCATGATGTCGAGATAGAGGAAATAGACCGCACCACTGACAAGGCCGACCAGCGGGCCAATCAGCTTGTAGAACAGCAGCGCGATTTCGGCACCCTGGCCGCGATATCCGGCTTGGGTGAGCTTGGCGCGAGCACCGTCGACGCCCAGATGCTTCGCAAGCTGGAGGCGCTCGACGATGTCTTTCATGTAGGCCTTGGGCTCATAGCGCAGCGACGTCGACGCCGCGCCCTTGCTGCGCTCGCGAATACGGATCGCCTCGCGCTCCGTAGCGGCTGACTTCATGCGGCGCTTGAGGCCATCGGTGCTGAGATAAGGCAAGGCAATGGTCAGCACGGTCGCAGCAGCCGCGATCGAGAACAGGACCGAAGCAAGGAAGCTTGGGTCGATGAAACGCTGGATGATGAATTCGATCATGGAGTGCTCTCCTCAGACCTGGAAATTGATCATCTTGCGCATGATCAGCACGCCCATCAGCATCCAGATGCCGCAACCGACGAGCGTGAACTGGCCAGCCTGGGTCAGCCACAGTTTCTCGATATAGGACGGCGTGCTGAGATAGACGAGACCGGCGACGCTCACCGGCATGGCAGCGATGATGCCTGCGGACGTCTTCGCCTCCGCGCTCAGCGACTGGATCTTGCTGCGCAGCTTGCGCCGCTCACGCACAACCTTGGACATGTTGCCAAGCGACTCGGCCAAATTGCCGCCGCTGCGCTGCTGGATGGCGATGATGATCCCGAGATAATTGGCCTCTGCCACTGGAATCCGCCGGTACAGATCGTCGATGGCCTCTCCGAGCGACAATCCAACCGCCTGCGCGTCGATCATCGCGCGGAACTCGGACTTGATAGGCTCTGCGGCTTCAGCAGCGATCATGCGCACGCAATCATTGAGAGGCAGGCCGGATTTCAGGCCGCGTGTGATCACATCAAGCGCATTTGGCAACTCGATCAGGAACTTCTTGATGCGCTGAGCTTTGCAGAAGTTCAGGTACCATCCCGGCATGCCAAGCGCGCCGACGATCAGCCCCGGCAACGCGGCCCAGGTCTTGCCCACCATGATCATCGCAAGGCCGGCCATCACCAATCCGCACAACGCACTCGTGATGACGTAAGTCTTGCGGTCGATCTTGAGCCCGGCCTGGGTGAAGCGTTCTTCAAGCGTCGGCTTGCCGTTGGCCTTGTGGCGCTGCTCGACCTCTTTCAGGCTTTGCGCGACCTGATCACGCTTGCTGCGAACGGGACCGGTCGCTACGCCCCTGACAGGCCGCATCGTTTCGGCCGTCAGGTTCAGGGCCTTGCGGCGGTTCTCGGAGCGGGCCTGTCCGGTAAGGATCGGATAAAGCAGGGCATAGGCCAGTCCTGCGGCTGCAACTGCGATCAGAAAAAACGGCGCGAGGGTGGCTAACATGCGAGGCGCTCCAGCCGGCTTGTTCAGTCAAAGCCTGCCAAACCGGGCAATGCTCGACATCATGAATCTCGTTCAGCTTGCCGGAGGACCTCACCTGGTCCAGTTGGCGGCTAGAGCATTGCGCACAAAAGTGGGTACCGGTTTTGTGAGTACGCAATGCTCTAACTTATTATGATCGATCATCTTTTCGCATTGAGATGGATTCCATCTCAGTGCGGGATGATCTAGCGGGTCTCGGGCCTGACCTCCATCGCGTCGAGCGCGGCGGCCAGGTTCTTCTCTTCGTTGTAGTAGCGGGCGCGTTCCCAGAACTTCGGGCGGGCTATGCCCGTCGAACGATGGGTGCCGATCAGCTTGCCGTTGGCATCCTCGCCGGAAATGTCATAGACGCAGACGTCCTGGGTCGTGATCACATCGCCTTCCATGCCGAGCACTTCGGTGATGTGGGTGATGCGGCGCGAGCCGTCACGCAGACGGGTTGCCTGCACGATCACATCGACCGACGAGCAGATCATCTCGCGGATGGTGCGCGATGGCAGAGAAAAACCACCCATGGTGATCATCGATTCGATACGCGACAGTGCTTCGCGAGGAGAGTTGGCGTGCAGTGTTCCCATCGAACCATCATGGCCGGTGTTCATGGCCTGCAAGAGGTCAAACGCTTCGGGGCCACGGACTTCGCCGACGATGATGCGTTCGGGGCGCATGCGCAGGCAGTTCTTGACCAGGTCACGCATGGTGATCATGCCCTGCCCTTCGAGGTTGGGCGGACGGGTTTCGAGGCGCACGACGTGCGGCTGTTGAAGCTGAAGCTCCGCTGCATCCTCGCAGGTAATGACACGCTCGTCTTCGTCGATGTAGTTGGTCAGGCAGTTCAGCAAGGTGGTCTTGCCTGAGCCCGTGCCTCCCGAGATCACGACATTGCAGCGCACGCGCCCGATGATCTTGAGCAGCGCCGCACCTTCGGGCGAGATCGAGCCGAACCGCATCAGCTGGTCGAGCGTCAGCTTGTCTTTCTTGAACTTGCGGATGGTGAGGGCGGCGCCGTCGATGGCGAGCGGCGGTGCGATCACGTTGACGCGGGAGCCGTCAGGCAGGCGCGCATCGCAGATCGGCGAGGATTCATCGACGCGCCGGCCGACCTGGCTGACAATGCGCTGGCAGATGTTCATCAACTGCTGGCCATCGCGAAAGCGGATATTGGTCTGCTGGATCTTACCGGCAACTTCGATGTAGGTCTTGTTCGGACCGTTGACCATGATGTCGGCGATGTCATCACGGGCAAGTAGCGGTTCAAGCGGACCATAACCCAGAATGTCGTTGCAGATGTCGGCCAGAAGGTCTTCCTGCTCGGCAATCGACAGCACGACGCTCTTCAGCGAGATGATCTCGTTGATGATGTCGCGAATTTCCTCGCGCGCACTCTCGGCATCCAGCTTGGCAAGCTGCGCCAGATCGATGGCTTCAATCAGTGCGCCAAAGATCATGCTCTTGGTCTGGTAGTATTCCTCCGAGCGCACGATCTCCTGCATGACGTGCTGGGTCTTGACAGCTTCAGGCTGGCGGACCGGGTCGATCTGCCGAGGCACCGCCGCCGTGATGCCGCGCGGCGTGGCGGCAACCACCGCAGCCGGGGTGGCCGGTACGCTGGGACTGCCGGTGGTTGCTCTTTTGCCAAACATGGTTCAGTCCTTGCCTGCTCTGACGGGTCAGAAGGCTTTGCGGTTCAGGAGGCCTTGCGACGCAGAAGCTTTGCCATGAGAGGCTCGATCAGGCTGCGTTTTGATTTTTTGGCGTCTGTCCGCCCAAGCAGACCGGACGCAAGCTTGACGAAATTCTGTGCAACCGGCCCGTTGGGCTGCACTTCGGCAATCATCTGGCCATTGTTGGCGGCCGTGCCAAAGAGCTGCGGGTCGAACGGGATCGCGGCGGCGAGTTCCATGCCGAACGCCTTCGAGAACTCCGCTGCGGCGATTTCAGGGCGCTTGGGCACGCCGACCTGATTGAGCATCAACTGGGGTTGACGGTCGTGGGTCCTCGTCTGCTTGCACAGATCGATGATATTCTTGGCATTGCGCAATGACGCGAGATCCGGCGTCGCCACGATCAGGATATCATCGGAATTCATGATCACACGGCGCGTCCAGGCGTTCCACAGGTGCGGCACGTCAAAGACGATTGTCGGCACCAGACCACGCAGGATTTCGGTCAGATGATCGAGCGCCTCTTCCGACATGTCGTAGGTCTTGTCGAGAATGGCTGGGGCTGCCAGCAAGCTGAGATTTTCCGAACAGCGCGACAGAAGCCGGTCAACCAGCGCCTGGTCAAGCCGATCAGGTGCGTAAATGGCGTCGGCGATCCCTTGCGGTGGATCCTGGTTGAAATCCAGCCCTGCGGTTCCGAAAGCCAGATCGAGGTCGACCAGCACCGTCGAGGCATCGAGGCTCTGGGAAATCGCCCAGGAAATGTTGTGTGCCACGGTCGATGAGCCGACACCGCCCTTGGCACCAACCACGGAAATCGTGCGACCGAGGGTGGCGGCCGTGGGTGATGCGAAGAGTTGCGAGACGGAACGCACAACATCGATGACGCTGATCGGCGCGATGAGATAGTCGCTGACACCCTTGGATGTCAGATCGCGGTAAAGTTGCACATCGTTGACATGGCCGATGACGATGACGCGTGTGCCCGCATCGCAGACCTGAGACAATTGTTCGAGATGGGCATAGAGCTGATTGCGATCCTGGGTGTTCTCCAGGATCAAGGCATTTGGGGTCGGGGCATCTTTGAATGCTTCCACGGCAGCCGCAGGGCCGCCCATCTGCACTTTCGATACAGCCTTTTGCATGCGACGATCAGTGATTGCGGTCTGAATCGCTGCTGCAACATCGTGGCTTTCGCAGAACGCCTGCAAGGTGATGCGCGGAACCGGCGCAATCACCTCGGCATTGGCGTCAGACAATCCGGCGCGGTCTGTGTTCAAGATCGTTTCCCGGCTCATGATCAGTTTCCGACGCTCTGGTTGATCTTGGTGGCTGTATCCCGGTAGACCGTCGACGGATCCTGACCCTGACGAAGTTTTCCGACGGCTGTCATGCGACGCACGGTGTCGATACGGCCCTCGGGGCGACCGCGCTCGAGATCAATCGGATCAGCAACGAACACCGCCAGATTGTTTTGCGTGGCGCAGCCGAAATTGTAATGCGTGCGGTTGGACGCGGAGAACCTGTAGTCCGCTGCCCCGAGATCTTCCGGCCATTGGCCGCACTGGCTCGTCACCCGTGCCTGAAGCTTGGCAAATGACAGCCTGATCGGTGCAGCGACCGTGTGGTCCGGGGCCGGATAGCTCCGCACCGACACCAGCGAGGATGCGACGCCCTGGCTTGCGAGCGCCTGCCGGACAGCATGCAGACCATGGTGCCCGTTGCCACCGCGACCGTCATGGCTCGGCACCTCGGCAATGATCTGGCTGCGGCCATGCTGCCTAAATTCAGCGGCAAAAGCTGAAAGATCATCGCTCTGGCGGCGGTCGAGCTGGCGACCACCTGCATAGATTTCGATGGAGCGAGGCGCTTCAGAAAGCACGATCGGGTGCCGCTCGCGATAGTCGTGCGGCACAGAGGCGGTGATGTCGGCCTTGCGGTTCATGCAGGCGGGCAGCGCAATCGCGATCAGTGCGAGGCTTCCCAGCAGCCGGAGCTTGCGGGGATCAAGATGTGTCATGGCTCTACGTGTCATGGCTTGGCCCAATCCGTTCAGTCTGCAATGAAGCCGACGCGGCCGCGGTAGCCTTGGGCAGCACCTGCGCTGCCTGCGCCGTAGATCTTGTTGAGACGCCCGAGCAGCACTGTCTGTGCATCATGGGCATCGACGAAACCGTCATCGGGCCGAACGACCTGTCGTGGATCAGCGGGTTTGGCGAGATAGGGCGTGACCATGATCAGGAGTTCGGTCTCGTTGCGCAGGTAATCGCGCGAGCGGAAAAGCGTGCCGAGGATTGGCAGGTTGATCAGGCCTGGCAGGCCGTTGACCGCTTGGCGCGACGACTGCTGGATCAGACCGGCGGTCATCATCGTACCCCCCGAAGGCACCTCGATTGTGGTGTCAGCCTTGCGGACTCGAAAGCCGGGAACCTGGAGTGTGCCGCCAACCGAACGGGAATTTTCCTGGTCGACCTCGGTCACCTCGGTGGCCACCCGCATGCTGATGCGGCCTTCGGAGAGCACCACGGGGGAGAAGTTGAGCGAGACACCAAATGGCTTGAATTCCAGACCGATCTGGCAGCTTGGGGCGAGGCCCGGCACCAGGGATGCCGTGCAGGTCTGGCTGATCGGGACCGGGATTTCGCCGCCAGCCGTGAATTTTGCAGCTTCGCCGGACACCGCCGTCAAGGTCGGCTCTGCCAGAATGCGTGAGACGCCGGCCCGCTCCATGGCCCGAAGCACTGCACCGTTGGAACTGCCGCCAAGGGACAGGTTCGAAACGGGCTGATCGAGATTGACCGAAAACGGACTGGTGAGCGATGCGCCAGCGTTGAAGCTGCGGCTGACCCAGCTGCCGGCAGCATCCACGCCAAGTTGCTTCAGGGCCTGGCGCGAAACTTCCGCGATCGTCACCTTGAGCATGACCTGATCGCGGCCCCTGACGGTCAGCGAATTGATCACTGCACCGGCACTGGCACCGGCTGCGCCTGCACTGACACCAACGAACGCTTTTGCAATGTCGATGGCCTGCGACGCGTCGGACGCGTTTGCCACGCTGCCCATCAGAAGGATCGAGTCACCTGCCGGCTTCACATCGATTTCGGCACGCGGCAGCGCCGTGCGCAGGGTCTGGCGCAAGACATTGAGATCACGGCCTACGGAGATGTCGAGCGCAGCGATCTGCTGGCCGTCGCCGTCCATGGCGAAGATCGAAGTTGCACCGTCGGCCACGCCGATGATGAAAAGCTTGCGAGCGGATCTGACCACCGCATTGGCAACCTTCGGATTGGCGACAAAAACCTCCTTGGCATCGCGCGGCAGCTCGATGATCAATGACTTGCCGATCGACAGATCAAGTTTCTGGGCCGATCCGCCGGAATGGCTGCGCGTGTTGACCCGGTGGCTCGACGAGCCGCTCTGGGCTTCGGCAAAGCTCAGCGACACCAGTTGCAGCGGCATGGCCAGCGCGGTGGCGAGGGCTGCGCAGCGAAGGCCACTGCCAACGAGGCGATAGTGCACGAATGTTGAGCGCCGTGTCATGATGATCTCACTGCTTGGCGGATTGAGACGTCACACCGAACCTGACGAGTGTCAGGCCCTGGCGTTCGGAAATGGCTTCGGGCGGCGGTGCATCTTTTGCATCCGCCAGACTGCGCAGAGCGAGCGAGAGTGCGCCGGATTTCTGGGCGAGGGTCACGGTTTCGACCTGCCGAGGATCAAGTTCGAGCGTGGCAGTTTCGCCGACTACAACCTTCTCGCCATTGCGCTCCTGAATGTTCTGACCGATGGCAAGGACCTTGATGTTGGTCAGGATTGTCTCGCTGGAGAAGTTTTCGGCCGAGTTCTGGGTCGGGTCCTGACGACCGGTCTTGATGATGTCGACCCGGTCGTTGGGCAGGATGAAGCCGCCCGCCGTGCTGTTGCCGGCCCGGTCGATGGACATCGCGATGGCGCGCTTGCCTGCGGGCAGGACGGCCGCAAGGAAGCCCGAACCATCGGGCTTGATCAGTTTTTCGCGACGAATTGGCTCGCTGGCGATGAAGGACGAGCGCACCAGTGCGCCGATCACTTCCTTGTCGAGGATGGCCGCCTCTTCCTTGCGGATCAGCCCGGTGGGCACGCTGTCTTGCGGCCATGACTGCCAGCGCACATCGCTTTGCACGATGGTATTTCCGAGCGGCAAATCACTTGCCGCGACAAGGATCTCAACCGTGCGGGCCGGAGCGGCTTCTTGCACGACGGTGACCGGAGCCGGCGCAGGGCCTCGCCCCATAAGCATGTATGCTGCCACCGCCGACAGCAGCGCTATTCCAAAAACGACGGCTCTGGCGCCTGATAAACCCAGCATGGTTTCCACCCGGTACAACGACTCTGGGTGTTACCTTGCAGCGGGATTCGTCAAATTATGGTTAACTGAGGGTTGATGTTTGAAGGAATTGTCGCCTGGCGAAGGTGTGCGCCTCAGCCGAACAGCACGACAGATCTCCAGATGCCCGTCTGGGGAAAGATGCACAGGCCCGCCAGCGCGAGGGCGATGCCATAGGGAACGCCATTGCGAGGGGCATGCAGACGCTGCAGCCAGGTCCAGCCAAGCGCAAAACCGGGCAGCGGGTGGCTGCGCATGGCCAGGATCGACATTGTCAGCAGTCCGCCGGCGAAGCTGGACAGAAGCACATAGACCGGAAGCATCTCGGGTCCGATCCACAACGCTGTCGCCGCCGCAAGCTTGGCATCGCCGCCACCGATCCAGCCAAAGGCAAACAGCGCAAAGCAGATCACGAGCATCAGCGCACCAGCACCGACATGCCAGGCAAGTTGCTCAGGCGGCATCTGGCAGGCTGCAGCAAAGACGCAGAACGCCGCAATCAGACCCATCGTGAGGCGGTTCGAGATTCGCATCGACACAAGATCGCTCGCCGCCGCGTAAGCCATGAAGGCAGGGAAGATCAGCAATGTGGCAAGTGTCATGGCGGACATGAGCGCTCTCCGTGGACTGTGCAGTCGAAATGGCAACCGAGGTGGACGTCGAAAACCTCATCACGATGGTTCTAGCAGACCAACCGTGAAGATCCGGTTGAAAAGAAACTGCGAAAGTTCGTCAGCGTGCGCGCACTCGGACATCGCACGTCAAAAGATGTCTTCTTGCGTGGCTGTCCCGCGCGTCACAAGGGATTGCAAAAAAGCTCCCGGACCTCTCGATCCGGGAGCCTGTGCAGTCGATGGCAGGCCGACATGCGACCAGCCAAAGCAGAAAAATCAGGTCTTCTTCACGAGGCCGGTCGACACTTCGTTGAAACGATCCTTGAGGTTTGTGCCGATCGTTGTCCAGATGGCGATGCAAACGACAGAGATCAGAGCTGCGATCAGGCCGTATTCGATAGCGGTTGCGCCGGACTCGTCTTTGGCAAAACGGTTCATCAGGTTCTTCATGGGAGCACTCCTTTTACACCACGGTTTTGTCGATCGCCCTTGGCTTAACCACCAGTGATCGTCGACTGATCCAACCATACCGGTGATCTCTTGCAGATCGGTTAAATCAAATCTCTATTTTTGATAGATACCGAGGTGATATGAATATGGTTAATTGCGTGTTTATTTGTTTTATATTTGAGTATAAGTCAGTACATGTTGGATGTTGCTAATATTTATTGATTGTATATTTTTTCAGCGTCTGTTTTTTTGGAGATTATTTTGATTTTATCTGACATTTTTTCTGTTTCTGGACCACCATCGATTTTGGGAACGTGAGATTGTTCGGTCCACCTGCATGGATGCATCAGTTGAAGTCACTTCACAGGGCATCAGAAACGCAACTTTAGAGGGCATCTCTGCGCCCGATGCGTCGCACACGGTAAACGCAGCAACCGGGCGTTATCGAAATCTTCACCATAAGGAGGCCAAATAGTGCCAATCAGCAACGGATACAGGCGTGGACACCATGTCATTCAAGTTCAAGGCATCAGGCGCGGCCAGCATCAGGCCTTTGACACTCGCGTGCGCCATCGGGGCAGCTGTTTCAATGACAAGCGCCCTTCCAGCCAACGCGCAGGGTTCCGTTCGGATCAGTGACCGGCCAGATGCTGTTGCCGTGATGGTCGATCAGGCCAAGGTGATCCGCCTGCCGGAGAAAACCCAGACCGTGATTGTCGGCAATCCGATGATCGCCGACATTTCGGTGCAGAAAAATGGCATTCTCGTTGTGACCGGAAAGAGCTTTGGTGTGACCAATTTCATCGCACTGGATGCAGCCGGAGCAATGTTGGCTGAATCCCGCGTTACCGTGAGGGCTGCGACCGAATCGGTCGTCACCGTCCAGCGCGGCATGGAGCGCGAGTCGTACTCATGCGCGCCACAATGCCAACCCGCGATCCAGTTGGGCGACTCCAGCAAGTTCTTCGGCGAAGTTGGTGGACAGGCAACAAGCCGCAACCAGATGGCGTCCCCGCAACGTTGAACTTATTCCAGATCAGATGCGCGCGGCCCAAGGGTTAACATCTCGTTAACCGCTTTGGCTGGTCACTGTTGCACTGGCTAACACTTCCGCAAGCAATCTTCTGTATCTCTTCGTTAATGCGCGGAGGTGCCCGTTACATGTCAATTTCACCAGACGAGACAACAGCAACGAAAAAGAGCGCCAAGATCTTGCGGTTCCTGCGCCGCTTCAGGGCTGATCGCAAGGGCGCTACGGCCGTTGAATTCGGCCTCCTGTCGATGCCATTCTTCTTTCTCTTGATGTTGATTGTCGAGATGTCACTGGTGTTCTGGACACGCCAGGTGCTCCAGGAGGCGACGTCACAGGCTGCGCGCACCGTTCTGACGGGCGAAAGCCGCACGCTTTACACAGGCTCGCAGACAGCGCAGACGGCCGCCTTTCGCGATGCCATCTGCGCGCGGATGAAGATGGCTTCGGATTGCGGAACGAGACTTTTTGTCGATGTTCAGCCGCTTGGACAGGACTTTCCCAGTGTCGTTGCCAATATGGTGTCCGGCGGTGCCATCGACCCGGCCAGCTTCATGATGCGCCCGGTACCACCGTCCGAAATTACCATTGTCCGGGTTGCCTACAAGGTGCCCGTGATTGCCGCCGGCTACTTCGGAAGCATGGGCAAGTTGACATCCGGCGAGAATGCGCTGCAGGCCGTCGTGGCCTTCAAATCCGAACCCTATGTGATGTGAGGCAGCAATGTTCATTCCCCTCCAGCAGTTTGTCCGGATGGTTCGGCGGCCAGTTCACGGCGACGCGTCAACGCTGACACCCCTTCTTGCTGTGCCGACATCCCCACGCTCGGGCACCAGTCGGCTCGCAAGCGACGATAGTGGCGTTGCCGCCATCGAATTCGCCTTCATTGCGCCGATCATGATCGCGATGCTGATGGGCATCATTGACATCAGCAACGCGGTTTCGATCAACTGGCGCATGGTGCAGCTCAACCGGACCCTGTCTGATCTCACCTCCCAGTCCAAAATCTTGCAGAATGTGGATGTCGACAAGATTTTCGCTGCCAGCACAGCCACGCTGGCCCCCTACAACGGGACATTGCCGCACATGGTCATCGCGAGCGTGGTCGTGAATCCGAGCGGTATTCCGCGTGTCTGCTGGATTGAAAGTCGGAACGGATCGGCACCGCTTGCGGTCGGCAATACCGTTGCATTGCCAAATCCGGCGATGAAAGTTCCCGGTACGTCCTACATCATCTCGCAGGTCAAGATTGGCTACACAGGTTATGTGTCACCGGACTTCGACATGATGGCAAACTGGCTCTACTACAAGCCCCGCGCCGGCTATGTTGGCGGTACCAGCGGCGCCGAGCAGGTCGTGCGTAACGCCGAGGCCAACGCCTGCTGA
>JBOFFB010000221.1:0-2150 GCA_051648385.1 Allobosea sp. | reverse complement strand
TGAGGAGCCCTGCCTCAAGACCGGATAGAGTTTTGCGCACAAAAGTGGGTACCGGTTTTGTGAGTGCGCAATGCTCTACATCATTGTGATCGATCATCTTTCCGCATTGAGATGGAATCCATCTCAATGCGGGATGATCCAGCGGTCAGATCGTGTACTGCTTCAGCGGCGGGAAACCGTTGAAGGATACAGCCGAGTAGGTCGTGGTGTAGGCACCCGTGCCTTCGATCAGCACCTTGTCGCCAATCTCGAGCGAGAATGGCAGCATGTATGGCACCTTCTCATACATCACATCCGCCGAGTCGCAGGTTGGGCCTGCCAATACGCATGGACCCAACTCCGACCCATCATGGCTGGTGCGGATCGGGTAGCGGATCGCCTCGTCCATCGTCTCGGCGAGACCGCCGAACTTGCCGATGTCGAGATAGACCCAGCGCGCCGTGTCGTCGTCGCTCTTCTTCGAGATGAGCACGACCTCGGTTTCGATGATGCCGGCATTGCCGACCATGCCGCGACCGGGCTCGATGATGGTCTCCGGAAGCTGGTTGCCGAAGTGCTTCGAGAGCGCCCTGAAGATCGCGTCGCCATAGCGTGGCACGCCCGGTACGTTCTTGAGGTACTTGGTCGGGAACCCACCGCCGAGGTTGACCATCGACAGGCTGATGCCACGCGTCGCGCACTCATGGAAGATTGCAGCCGCAGAAGCCAGCGCGCCATCCCACGAATTCACATTGCCCTGCTGCGAGCCGACATGGAACGACACGCCATAGGCTTCGAGGCCACGCACATGGGCATGCTCGAGCACCTCGGTCGCCATTTCCGGCACGCAACCGAACTTGCGCGACAGCGGCCATTCAGCGCCAGCACCATCGCACAGGATACGGCAGAACACCTTGACGTCCTTGGCACCTGTCAGACGCTGCGCACGCACGATCTTGTCGGCTTCCGGCACGCAATCGACTGCGAACAAGCGCACGCCAAGTTCCATGGCGCGAACAATGTCACGCTCCTTCTTGATGGTGTTGCCGAACGAGATGCGCTCTGCGGTTGCGCCTGCAGCAAGGCCCATCTCGATTTCCGCCACGGAGGCGCAATCGAAGCAGGAACCGAGCTTGGCCAGGAGGTGCAGCAACTCAGGCGCAGGGTTAGCCTTCACCGCATAGAACACGCGGGTGTCCGGCAGCGCACGGGCGAACGCAAAATAGTTTTCGCGCACCACCTCGAGATCGACAACAACGCATGGGCCGTCATCACGGCGATTGCGCAGGAATTCACGGATACGATCAGTCATGGCAGACTCCTCCCCCGACGCTGCCTTAGCGCCGAAGCCAAAAAGATGAGTTGACTGACGACGAAGCGATCCGCGGCATTGTGGAGACGCCAACGGACCGGCGCGTTGCCGGTCAAGGGATTGCCATTGTTTGAAGGGTCTACCTCCGCACGCCGGGCAAGATGGACAAGCCTCTTCGGTTTCCCGCACCGCCCCTTTGGAGGGGGCAGCAAAAGACCAAAAAAGCCCGTTCCGTCGTTGCTTTAAGCTGCGTCCCCCATGGAGGATGGGGTTCGCCGGTTTCGCCTCCGGCTGCTGGTTTGTGTCGAGATTCAGTTCGATCGCCAATTGCTCGGATCACGAACCGGGAGTTGCGCCTCGAAGGGATATCCATCCCCCTCAACCTCACTCCGGACCTCAGGCGGCTGTGCAGAGTTTCCCCTGCATGCCCACCAACCAGCACGCGGCCACAGGCACGTGCGAATAGGGCAAGAGCCATATACTGAATTCCCCCCCCCGCCACAAGCGTTTTTTCATGTCGTTTTCGCATGGCGGCCAAAACCTTGACGCGCGCCCTAGACCGGACGCAATCACGACGCTAAGTGCTGGACATGACAGGGATATATCAGCCGGCTTCCGACAGGGGCCTGCGCTTGTTCCGGGGCAGATTTTCGAGGATTGTTTGACGGCATGATGACCTTCGACCGCCGTACCATTCTGGCCGGAACAGGCGCAGCTTTGGCATCATCGACAGCACCTGGCGCGTTGTTCGCACAGGCACCGGTGCCGGCACCGCCGACAAGGCCACAGCCTGCATCAAGATTTGCTTTCGAGGATGTCGTCAGGCGCGCCCGCGAATTGTCGACCCTGGCCTATGAGG
>JBOFFB010000220.1:0-11720 GCA_051648385.1 Allobosea sp. | reverse complement strand
CTTGAGCTTGGCCTTGCCGATCTTGGCACGGTGCGAGCGCCCAAGCGCCGCATCACTGAGAGCTTTGAGGGACCAGCCCGGCCTTTTGGCGCAGGGACCAGATGAAAAGTTCGGCACGCCAGGCCTCTTCAAGCCTTGTTCGCGCACCATTATTCCGCCAGCGGCGGTCGTATTTGTCTGCATCGAAATCTCCATCCTCACAGATGGGTGTCTCCCGTTGGGGGGAGATGACCCGTTCATGGAGATATGTGAGTTCAATCGCTTGGTCAATCACGCAGGTCGTGGCTGACAGCTTTTTCCAACCAATCGATCAAAGAAGCAAAAACGGCGCGCCGGTGAGGGCGCGCCGTAGAGCTGCAGGTCAGGGCTTTGATCAGAACTTGCGGATCATTGGTGCCGGCGCGAAAACCGGCGCTGCATGTGCTGCAGGTGCGCAGCAATCGCCGCCATTGAGTGCCCAGCGCATGCCGAGGCGGAAATCGTGGCTGTCGATGTCCTTCACGCGCAGAACGGTAGCAGGTGGATTGCCGCCGCCCAGTGTGCCGGTTTCGGCGCGCCCCATGTTCAGGTAGCGGTAGCTGAGTTCCAGCTTGACGTTGCTGGACACATCCACTGCAGCACCGGCCATGACGGCCCATGCGAGGTTGGTGCGGGACTTGCCTTCGAAATAGTCGCTGGTGTTCTGGATGAAGGCGCCAGTTGCCGAACCAACACGCTGCAGACCTGCGTCCTGGACTGGCGAGAACTTGTGGTTTGCAAGACCGATACCTGCACCGACAAATGGCGTGATGCAGCCAAATCCGCAGAAGGTACCAAGATCGACATAGCCATTCGCCATCAGCAAGGTGGTGGCGATCGATCCTGAGTAGACATTCGAGAAGAAGTTTGGTGTCGCAGGGTTGGCAGGGTTGGTCGGCGTGATCGTGTCGCGACCGCTGAAGCGTGCAGCCGTACGATACTCACCGGTCACATCCATTCGCAACCAGTTGTTGAACTGGTAACCGACACCGACGCCGAAACTGGCCGAACTGTCGAGGCTCACGCCAGGAAATCCAACGTCATAGCCGGTCGGTGCAAAAACCTGGCCCCCTTGGCGCAGCTCAATGCCGGGCTTGTGCTTGTTGATGCCAACACCGACATCACCGCGCAGGTAAAATCCACCAGCGGCAACCGTGCCACGCAGCGGCGCGTCGAAGTGGGGAGCCGGCGGTGGAGCCGGAAGATCGCCAGCGACGGCGGACATTGCAGCGCCGACAACCACGGCGCCTGCAACAGCGAGAACTTTCAGGCTGCTCATGATTTTATCCTCAAGGTTTTGCAGGTGCGACCGCACATGCTGAATGCCAACGAAGATGAAACTGACAGCAAAGTGTTAAAGGCAACTTAACCCTAACGATTAACCACAACAGCAGCACACGACAGTAAAACAGAACACACCCGGAGCACCGAATGCACCGGGCGAGATGGTTGAGCACAGATTTGGTTCAGTGGGTGTGCCAGTAGCTGAAGCGGCCCGGTTCAGGCCGCCGCTTTGGTCACGGCATCGACGATGTCATCGACGACACTTTCAACCAGATCACGGTCATCGCCTTCGGCCATGACACGGATCACCGGTTCGGTACCCGATGGACGGATGACGAGACGCCCGCCATTGCCAAGTCTGGTGCGGCCGTCGTTGATAGCTGCCACAACGTTGCTCTGATCCAGCGGCTTGCCAGCCTTGTAGCGCACATTCTTGAGGACCTGCGGCAAAGGCTCGAAACAATGACAGACCTCGCTTACCGGCTTGTCGGAACGCTGCACCACAGCGAGCAGTTGAAGAGCAGCGATCAAGCCATCCCCGGTGGTCGAATAGTCAGACAGGATGATGTGCCCCGACTGCTCGCCGCCAAGATTGAAACCGTGTTCACGCATGTGCTCGAGAACATAGCGATCCCCCACAGCAGTCCGGGCAAGCGACAAGCCAATTCCGCCAAGGTAGCGCTCAAGCCCGAGATTGGACATGATGGTGGCAACAACGCCCGGCCCGGTCAGCAGGCCGTCATCTCGCCAGCTTGTGGCAATAACGCCCATCAATTGATCTCCATCGACCACTTGGCCAAGCTCGTCAACGATGAGGACGCGGTCGGCATCACCGTCCAGCGCAATACCGATGTCAGCGCGCAACTCGCGAACCTTCTTGATCAGCGCGTCAGGCGAGGTCGAGCCAACGTCGCGGTTGATGTTGAAGCCGTCTGGCTCCACCCCGATGGCAATCACCTCCGCCCCGAGTTCCCAAAGCGCTTCTGGTGCCACCTTGTAGGCCGCGCCGTTGGCGCAATCGACGACGATGCGGAGACCCTCCAGCGACATGTTGCGCGGCAATGTCCGCTTGGCGGCTTCGATGTAGCGCGCGTGAACGCTCTCGACCCGCTTGGCCCGCCCGATAGACACGGATTTCGTCAGACGGCTGGAAAGGTCATTGTCTATAAGCCCTTCGATCTCGCGTTCGAGGTCATCTGACAACTTGTAACCATCTGGACCGAACAGCTTGATGCCATTGTCTTCGAACGGATTATGCGACGCCGAGATCATGACACCCAGGTCAGCGCGCATGGAACGGGTAAGCATAGCAACGGCTGGCGTCGGAATTGGACCGAGCAACAGCACATCCATGCCCACTGAGGTGAACCCTGCCTGCAGCGCAGCCTCGATCATGTAACCTGAAAGACGCGTATCCTTGCCGATCACGACGCGGTGCCGATGTTCGCCACGGTTGAAGGCAAGACCCGCGGCCTGCCCGACCTTCAAGGCCAATTCCGGCGTGATGACCTTATTGGCACGCCCACGCACACCATCGGTACCAAAATACTTGCGAACCATGTTCAGATGTCCCCTCAGGACGATGGCTGCATGGAAACCCAACCGTTTCCGCGCTGCCTTTGCGAGTGTCTGTTTACATCAACACCCTGAAGGACAGATGTTCAAAAATTGTAAGCATCTGTTGCAGACCGCATTTTCATGCAGAAAAAATCGACTTGCCTAACGAAAAACCCGGACCTTTCGGCCCGGGTTGAACGAAGTGAGTTGAAACGTCTCAGCGCAGTTCAAGATTGCGGTTGCGGCTGCGGCTCCATGCCGGCATCCGGCTTGGGCGTGCGCTTGCCACGCCCTGCCGATGGGACAGCCGAACCCCGGCTGGGCGGGGACGCATCGATGTCCCGCACCGGTGGCCTGCCATCGAGCAATTCCTTGATCTCGTCGCCTGAGAGCGTTTCGTAGGTCAGCAGACCTTGCGCCAGCACTTCCAGATCATCGGACTTTTCCTTCAGCAAGCGTCGTGCATCCTCAAGGCCAGTCTCGACCAGACGTCGTACTTCGGCGTCGATAGTCCGGGCAGTGGCTTCGGATACATTTTGTTGACGGCCCATCGACATCCCGAGGAAGACTTCATCCTGGTTTTCGCCATAGGCGACCGTGCCAAGTTCGGGCGAAAAACCCCAGCGCGTGACCATCATCTTCGCCAGCCGCGTGGCCTGATCGATGTCAGACTGCGCACCCGATGTGACCTTGTCCTTGCCAAAGGTCATTTCCTCGGCAATTCGCCCACCCATCAGAATCGCGAGGCGTGAAGTCATCTGCTCGAAGCTCATCGACAATTTGTCGCGTTCTGGCAGCTGCATGACCATGCCAAGGGCGCGCCCGCGTGGAATGATCGTGGCCTTGTGGATTGGATCGGTCGCAGGCACGTTGAAAGCGACAATTGCATGCCCGGCTTCGTGGTAAGCCGTAAGTGCGCGCTCTTCTTCGGTCATCACCAGCGTCTTGCGCTCAGCGCCCATCATCACCTTGTCCTTGGCGTCTTCGAACTCGGCCTGGGTCACAATTCGCTTGTTGCGCCGCGCGGCGAGCAGTGCGGCCTCGTTCACAAGGTTCATCAGATCAGCGCCCGAGAACCCTGGCGTGCCACGTGCCAGCACCTTGAGATCGACATCGGGACCGAGCGGCACCTTGCGAACATGCACGCGCAGAATTTTCTCGCGACCGACCACGTCCGGGTTGGACACCATGATCTGGCGGTCAAACCTGCCCGGACGAAGCAAGGCCGGGTCAAGCACGTCTGGCCTGTTGGTTGCAGCGATGATGATGATGCCCTCATTGGGCTCGAAACCATCCATTTCCACCAGCAGCTGATTGAGTGTCTGCTCGCGTTCATCATTGCCACCGCCAAGGCCTGCACCGCGATGACGACCGACAGCATCGATTTCATCAATGAAGATGATGCAAGGCGCATTCTTCTTGCCCTGCTCGAACATGTCACGCACGCGGCTGGCACCGACGCCGACGAACATCTCGACAAAGTCAGAGCCAGAAATCGTGAAAAACGGCACATTCGCTTCACCTGCAACGGCTTTCGCCGTCAGAGTCTTGCCAGTGCCGGGTGGGCCGACAAGGAGCACACCACGCGGAATGCGGCCGCCAAGGCGCTGGAACTTCTGCGGGTCCTTGAGGAATTCGACGATCTCCTGGAGATCTTCCTTGGCTTCGTCGATGCCGGCGACATCATCGAAGGTCACGCGGCCATGCGCCTCGGTCAACAATTTGGCTTTCGATTTGCCAAAGCCCATGGCTCGACCAGCCCCGCTCTGCATCTGGCGCGACAAGAAAATCCATGCCCCGATCAACAGTGCGATCGGCAGCAGGTTGATGAGCAGCGTCATCAGCCAATTGGTTTCGTTGGTCTGCGGACGCGCGGTGATCTGCACGCCCTTGGCCTGGAGCTTGGTGACGAGGCCCGGATCGAATGGAGCGAACGTGGTGAAGGTGCGGCCGTCCGTATAGGTGCCGCTGATCTCCTGCCCCGCGATGGTCACAGTGGTGATCCGGCCTGATTCGGCGTCGCTCAGCAGTTGGCTGTAAGCGATATTGCTGTCGGGCGAACGCGATCCCGGGCTCTGGAACAGCGTGACAAGCGCCAGCACAAGCAGGAAAATCACCAGCCAGACAGCAAAATTGCGAAAGTTAGGGTTCATGTCCGCATCCGTTCTGCGCATGCCGCGTCCGTTTTTGCCGGGCACATCGCTCTGTTATGATACTTAGTTCTCGGGCAGCCCGTTGCCAAGGCTTTGCCTGCGAACAGGGTTGACGCAGCCCCGCCGCCGCATCGGTTCTGGCACCCCGACAAGAAGGCCATTCCGCTTCAAGGTCAGCATCTGACCACCAAGCGTGCGCGTCAGCACTGCACGATCCCGCAACGCCAGGCGCATTGCAGCAACGCAAGCCTCAATTCGGCGAAGACGAGGGCCATGGGCGTCAAATGCGTTTTCGCTATCTTGGGCATCGACATGGAGCACGCACGCCAGGGCGCGCACGACCAGCGCGTCCGGCTCTGCGAACAGCGCTGATGCTTCCAGCTGCCAGCCATCGCCGTGGCGGTTCAATCCGGCCCGTTGCAGCGCAGCATCGCTCGACTGTTGCAACGCAAGTTCGTTGTCCGCCATGCGGCGCGCAAACACTTCCAGCCTTCGGGCTGTCAGTCCCTCGCGGGCCAGAAGCGGCATCAGCGCCCGCCAGCGAACGCGGGTGAACGCCGCGTTGCGGTTGGACGGGTCCTCGGTCCAGCGCCAGCCCTTGGACTGGCAGGTAGCGATCAAGCGATCCTTGGGGATGCCGAGAAACGGCCTCAAGTGGAGCATGCCTTTGCTCATCGTCCGCAGACGCATCCCAGCCATACCAGCGGGGCCAGTGCCTGCAGCAAGGCGCATCATCAGCGTCTCGGCCTGATCATCGAGCGTGTGCGCCGTCACGATTGCATCTGCGCCGATCTCGCGTGCATGATTGACCAGCAAGGTATAACGCGCCGCGCGGGCAGACTTCTGCAATCCCGCCTTTGGCTTGGGGCCGTCCCAACGCAACACCGTGCATGATAGCGACAAGCGCCCGGCCTCAGCCATGACGAAGGCGGCCTCCTGAGCAGAACCGTCCCGCAAACCATGATCGACAACGGCGACATGGAGAGGGGCACGCCGACGAAGTGCCCACTCTGCAGCGATGCTCATCAGCGCCACCGAGTCCGCGCCACCTGAAACAGCCAGCAGCGGCACTGTGCCGCCAAGCAGCGCGAGGCACGCATCAGCCTCCACGTCGGTCAGTGGCACCACTGCCAAACTGCCGCTGACATTCATCAGCCGTCACAACGGACGCGGCGGCGCTCGCGCTCGACCCCGGCTCGCACCGCCTCCGGCGCCTCGGGATACTTCACACCAACCTGGGCAAATGTCGCGCAGGCCTGGTCACGCGCGCCAAGTGCATTCAGCGACATTCCAAGCTTCAGCATAGCTTCCGGCGCAATGTTGGCGCGGGAATGGTCGGTGGTCACCTTGAGATACTGCTCGGCGGCATCCTTGTGACGGCTGCGGCGATAATAGCTTTCGCCAAGCCAGTAGGTCGCGTTCGGCACCAGTCGATCACGAGGATTTGATTGCAGGAACTGACGAAAACCCATCTCCGCATCTTCGTACTGGCGGCTGTTGATGGCGGCCAATGCCGAATCGTAGCTCTGGCGCGGCGTGCCCGTTGCGGTCGCGACCGCGCTTTGTGGCCCGCGCTGGCCGGGCTGGAGAGCGGCGGCGGGCGGCTGCCGTGCGCCAGTGACATCGAGCGGCTGGCCCGAACCCGGACCACCGTTGTCGATCACGCCAGTGCTTGCACCGCCAAGCTGGCGCGGGGCACCGGCAGCGCCTGGCTGTCCGTTGGGATCAAACGCGTCATTGCGGCGCGGACGCTGCGGTTGACCGGGCGTGGCGGGCGACGCCACAGAGGGCGCGCTGGAAGGCTTTGCCCCACCACGCTCATTCAGCCGGAATTCGACATCCTCCTGAAAACGCTTGAGCTGATCAGTCAGACGCCGGTTCTCGAATTGCAGCTGTTCGATCTGGCCGGATAGTTGCCGGAGCTGGTTTTCCATCCGGTTGATGCGGACACTGAGGTCAGCCGCGTCCTGCGCCCTAGCGGGGGCGGCAAGCGTCACACCAAGCACCATGGCAGCAATCAACAACGTCCAGACAGCGCGCATTCCATATCCCCGCAGAACCAATCGGCCCATGACGACCAAGCTCTAACTTTAGCACATCATGTTACATGAAGCACAAATGCGACAACCGGCGCGAAACTTGCGCCGGTTGTGATGAATATCGGCAGAACGCGGCAAATATCAGGAGCCCGCACCGGCATCCAGCAATGTCACGCTGCGGCGGTTCTGCGACCAGCACGAAATATCGTTGCAGACCGCGACCGGGCGCTCCTTGCCATAGGACACGATGCGCATGCGGCCAGCGGGAATGCCGCGCGAGGCGAGGTAGTCACGCACGGCCTGTGCACGGCGCGCGCCGAGCGAGAAGTTGTATTCGCGGGTGCCGCGTTCGTCGGCATGACCTTCGATGGTGAAGGTATAGCGCGGATAGCGTGCCAGCCAGGCCGACTGCTTGTCGAGCGTGCCCGTTGCGGTCGATGTCAGGTCGGTTGAGTCTGACTCGAAGAACACCCGGTCACCGACATTGACCACGAAATCCTGCGTGCTGCCTGGGGTTGCGGCACCACCTGGGCCGAAGCCGCCAGCCGCCGCATTCGGGTCTACCGGCGGCGTTGTGGCGCAGGCACCGAGCGCGAGGCCACCCATCAGGACGGCGGCAAACTTCGCGGCGCGGGCGCTGGCGAACAGGGACATGATCATGACGGTAATCTCCAGAAGCGGACAGACAGGACGCGTCTGTTGTGCAAACGCCACATGCCGCGACAATGTCCTGTCAACCTAAACGAGACCTTGCCAGATCAAGTCAAAATGGCGGCATTGCGGCGCGTGGTTAACGAAAGGTTGATCAGTCGGTCACCCTCAGCTCCGCGCCTCGGTCAGCAATGGGGACCAGGTCGGGTCAGATGCGAATGCCGGCGTCGGCACCGGTTGTTCGACGCGGCCTGTGATATCGACCATGTAGATCTTGCCGCCAGATTGCCCGCCCGGATCGCGGAAGAACATGATGTACTGGCCATTTGGCGCGAACGTGGGTGACTCGTTGTGGAAGCCCTCGGTCAGAAGCCGCTCGCCCGAGCCATCAGGCCGCATCACGCCGATGGCAAAGCCGCCGCCGGTGCGCTTGGTGAAGGCGATCAGATCGCCCTTCGGTGACCAGGCAGGCTGTGAGTAAGAGCCTTGCGCGAACGAGATGCGCTTGGCAGCGCCACCGCCTGCGGCCATCAGATAAAGCTGCTGCGAGCCACCGCGGTCGCTCTCGAACACGATTTGCGTGCCGTCCGGCGAGTACGATGGCGAGGTGTCGATGGCGGAGGTGTCAGTCAGCCGTGTCGTCGAGCGCGAACCAAGGTTCATGGCATAGAGGTTGGAGTTGCCGCCCTGCTGCAACGAGAGCGCGATGGTCTGGCCATTTGGCGAGAAGCGCGGGCTTGAGGTCATGTCCGGGAAATTGCCGACCATCTGGCGCGCGCCGCTCTCGATGTTGATCACATGCACGCGCGGCTGCTCACCCTGGCGCTGCGCCATGTAGGTCACATCCTGCGACACCGGCGAGTAGCGCGGCGTCACGACGGCCACATCGCCAGTGGTCAGGTAGCGCACATTGGCACCGTCCTGATCCATGATGGAGAGGCGCTTGCGGCGATTTTCCTTTGGGCCGGACTCATCGACGAAGACGACGCGCGTGTCGAAGAAGCCGCCGACGCCGGTAATCTTGGTATAGACTGCATCCGAAATGATGTGCGCCACGCGCCGCATGTTGTTGGGATCGGTGAAGTATTGCTGGCCGGCCATCTGCTGGCCGCTGGTCACGTCCCAGAGCCGGAATTCCGAGCGCAGCCGTGCGCCATCACGCACCACGCGCCCGACCACGAGGCCCTGGATGCCGGTCGGCTTCCACGCTTCAAAGTTCGGCACGCCATCAAAATTCGGCGTCTTCTCGGCATGGCGCTCGCGCGCCAGCGGCGTGAAGTAGCCGGAGCGGCGCAGGTTGTTGGTGATGATGCTGGAGACGCGCGGGCCCATGTCGCCTTCACCGCCGAAATCGGCAACCGCGATCGGCATCGGCTGGAAAGTGCCCTTCCTCAGATCGATCACCAACTGTGCCATCGCGGGCGACAGGCCAAAGGCTTGTGCCGCCACGAGCGCGCTCGACCCGGCCAGAAGTTGGCGCCGGGACAGATGTCCGGTCGAGGACGGCGGCGGCAGATCAGCGGACATCATCATGGTGTGGCCTTGCAAGTTCATCTCGGCACGTTTCATCACAACACATCGCGCGCGTCGAAGTTCACCACGACATCGCGCCAGTCATTGTAAAATGGCGCAAACTGCGCCGGAATTCTGAGCGGCGTACAACGCCGCGTTGCTGTCAGTGCCGAATCGGCTGCCACACGAAACAACGGATCAGACGACGCGTTGACGACAGAAGGCTGGCTGGCGAGCGTGCCATCCTGCTTGAGCGCCACGCGCACCGATGGCACCGGTGGCCGCTGCGAGCCCTGAAGTGCCACTGGCACGTTCCAGCACTTCTCAAGCTGTTCCTTGATGATGCCGATCAATTGCGAGCGCATGTTCGGGTTCATGCGCTGCGCCGTGCCGGTCTGGGTGCCGAGCGAGGCGACGCGATTGACCTCGCGGCCTGTCGACCCGGACGATTGCGCCGGCTCCTTGGAGTTCAGCAACTTCGAAATATCGCTGGGGTTGAACTGCGCTGCAAGCGCAGCGTCGCGCCGAGCCTTGGCCTCTGCGGCTGCCTTGACCTTGGCGTCGGCGGCAGCTTTCGCCTTGGCGGCAGCATCGGCCTTGGCCTTCGCATCAGCCTCGGCCTTTTCCTTCGCTTCTTCCAGCGCCTCAGCCTTGGCAGCAGCATCAGCCTTGGCCTTGGCGGCAGCTTCAGCGCGTGCTTTGGCAGCAGCATCGGCCTGCGCGCGCGCACGCGCCTCGGCTTCCGCACGCGCTTTGGCAGCGGCGCGGGCCTCATCGGCAGCCTGTTCGCGGCGCGCCTGCAACTCGGCCTGTTCGGACAGCGCAGCCAACTGATCGCGGCGCATCTCGGGCTTGGGCTCGGGCTTGGCGGCCTCGCGCGGTTTCGGATCTGGCTTCGCCTCGGTTTTCTCAGGCTCGGGCTTGGCCGCCTGCCTCACCGGCGCAGGGCGTGGCGGCGGCGCTGGAGCCGGCGGGGCCACCTCATCACGCTCGGCAGTCTTGAGTTCGGCTGGCCGTGTTGGCGGGGTCGGTGCATCGCGCTTGGCTTCGCCGGGGTCTTTCTGTTCGGTGATCTCGCTTTGGCGCTCCGCTCGGGGCTTGGGCGCATCCTGCACGGCTGGCGCGGTTTTCTCGCCCCTGGTCACCTCGTTCAGCACCGAGGGATCGACCACCTCGACGGCGATGGCTTCGTCAGCATCCTTGAAAGGCACCGGCGACACCCCGAACGCAACAAGGCCCGCAACCACAACGGCTGCGTGCCCGAAAGCCGAAATGGCAACGCCCGGCTCCTGCTTCGAGATCAGCTTCGGAAAACGCAAACGTCCTTACCTCTTCTGTTCCGTGTCCGTGACAAGCGCGATTTTCTTGAAACCCGCCGCCGTCACCAGACCCATGACCTGTGCAACGCGACCATAGTCCACTTGCCGGTGGCCTCGCACAAAGATGCGTTCATCGACACCGCTTTTCGCGGCAGCGGTAAGCCTGGCTACCAGTTCGGCCTGCGGAACTTCGACATCCTGCACATAGATGCGGCCCTTGTCGTCAATGGCGACGGTCAGAGGCTTCTGGTCGATGTTGATCGGCTTGGCCGCCGTTTGCGGCAGATCGATCGGCACCCCGACTGCGAGCAAGGGCGCGGCCACCATGAAGATGATCAGCAAAACCAGCATCACGTCGATGAACGGCGTCATGTTGATGTCGGCCATCGGCGCATGCTTGCGGCCTCGGCCACGCCTGCGCCGTCCGCCACCGCTTGCTGCTGCGCCTGCTGACATGCCCATTGTGTTGCTCCTTAGATCATCCCGCATTGAGATGGAATCCATCTCAATGCGGAAAGATGATCGATTATAACAAGATAGAGCATGGCGTACTCACAAAACCGGTTCCCACTTTTGTGCGCAATGCTCTAGGCCGCAAGTTCGCGCGCATCGCGCGGCGTCATGCGCTCGTCGATCTGGCGCTGCAGAATGGCCGAGAATTCATCGGCGAAGGTCTCAAGCCGCCCCGTTGCCTTGGCCGCGTCAGCCTGCAACTTGTTATAGGCAATGACCGCCGGAATGGCGGCAAACAGGCCGATGGCTGTGGCCAGCAACGCTTCGGCAATGCCCGGCGCGACAACGGCCAGCGAGGTATTCTTCGAAACGGCAATGGCTTGAAACGCTGTCATGATGCCCCATACGGTGCCGAAAAGGCCGATGAAAGGCGAAGATGAGCCTATGGTGGCCAGAACCAGCAGCTTCGATTCAAGCCGATCCGCTTCACGCTGGATGGTGACATCGACCACGCGGTCGATGCGCTGCGACAGGCTCTGCACCGAGCGTCCACCATTCTCGAACGAACGCTTCCACTCGCGCATGGCAGAGACGAACACCGCCGCCATGTCATTGACTGGCTTGCCCGCAAGGCTGCGGTAAAGCTCGTCGAGTGATTGCCCGCTCCAGAAGGTTTCCTCGAACTTGTCCATTCCGGCCTGGGTGCGGCGATACAGCAGCGTCTTGTCGACGAT
>JBOFFB010000219.1:0-9999 GCA_051648385.1 Allobosea sp. | reverse complement strand
TGGGACGGCGCTGTGAAGGACGAAGGGGGAATTCGAGGCTGAAGGAGCTGGTCGATCTGTTCATGGCCTCGCCGCTGGTCACCGTGCAGATGGCAACCGACAAGCTGCAGGTCACCCCGCAAGCGGTAGAGATCATGTTAAAGGAACTCGGGTCTAGCCTGCCACGCGAACTCACGGGCAGAAAACGCTATCGGGCGTGGGGCGTGATATGAACCCAGAAGGCAAACTTATTGGACATCAATGGATAAACAACGGAGGCGGCGTTTATTGCCTAATTTTCGCATTGAAGCGCCGTCGATGATCTGCCGAACAAGGTGCCTACCGGCAGTACCTGACCTCGAATTTCCGGTGTAGCGTCAATTGCGGTCAATTCGCTTCAGACCACAAAGCGGCAGCCCTGCGCCCAGAGCGGACAGAAGCGCTCCGTATCCATTTGATAGGACGAAGCCCGATAGCTGACGCAGTGATAACCACCTCGGAACGTCGGATCACACACCAGTAACGTCTCGATTGTTTCGCAAGGCTTGAAGCGCCTCAGCAAGATTGACGGCGTGTACTAACGGGGCGAAGCCCTGAGCCAGTTCCTTGTATCCCGCCCCAGTGCACGTCCTTGGTCGAAGAGTTTCCGCATTTCCTCCGGTACGAAGGCGAACGGGTTAGTTACCTCAGGCGTGTTGGTCGGGAGGCTCATCAGCCGAAAATCTGTTATCCGCTCCCGCGCTGTAAACTCAGCCAAAGCGACGCTTTGAAGCAAAAGCCCCTGGACCAACTGCGATACTCCGAGCCGGGTCAGACCGAAAAAGCCAGCGTTTGCGAGCCGCACTGCAGAGCGGCGAGTGAAATGACCGTTGGCGATGACCCAGAGCGTACCGTCGCGCTTCAGCATATCGGGCTCGACGATGATGGCCTCCCGCAGGCCACCATCTGCATGCTGGGACACTGAACCGGCTTCATCGGGAAGGCTGATGGGTTCCACGAGACCTGGTGGTGAAGCAGAGGCCGCAATGATCGCGACGAATGCTGCTTGTCGGTCGTTCCGGCCACTGGCAGCGAGAGCCCCCATATCCCAGCGGACGGAGCGGCCATTGGTCAGGTCGGTCGTTGCAACATAGAGACGCCGACCAAGGCGGTGGGCCGCCGCGATCGCGTCTAGTTTGTCTTCGGTCAAGACCAACCGCAGCCGCTCACGCAACGGGGCGGTGTTCTTCAGCCCGCCATTGGTGAAGACGCCCAGGCCGTTTCCAGCGAAGACATCGCGCGTGCGGGTCGTCGTGAACAGTTCTTCGAGAAGGCTGTCATAGGCCGGGCCGAGGAAGGCAAGCGGAGCCTGTAGCGCGCCGACTGAAACGCCCGAGACGATGTCAAAGACCGGCCGGGTCTCCGTCGCTGTCCAGCCAACCAGCACGCCAGCGCCAAATGCACCGTCGGCTCCCCCGCTCGACAGGGCGAGGACGTTTCTGGATTGATGCGCAACTACAGCGGGCTGGCTGTTCGCCAGTGCTGCGCTGATCGTTTCTGGTGCAATGGATCCGCGATCGGTCGCGGTGCAAGCGGCGAGCAGCGCGGCGAGCGCAATCGCGCCTGGCGCTTTTGGGAGAAACCACCAGTTGCAAGGCACTTGACGGAGGTATGCTGATCGACTCATTCGTCTACGCTGATGCTTCGGCGGACGGCGGCTTTTCGACT
Source organism: Allobosea sp. (assembly GCA_051648385.1). Classification (GTDB taxonomy): domain Bacteria; phylum Pseudomonadota; class Alphaproteobacteria; order Rhizobiales; family Beijerinckiaceae; genus Allobosea. The sequence continues at coordinate 8,313 of JBOFFB010000219.1, read as the reverse complement.
TGCTGCAGCGCGGCACCGATCCGGGCTAGGCAGCGGGCGACGGCCACATGCGTCTGGTGTTCGGCGAATCCCAACGTCGGCAGGATGTCAGAGCCAAGCAGGCTCGCGAGCCCGTGGATCGCCGACCAGACGAAGAGCGCGTCGAGATCGACGTCGTCGTGCGTCGGTGCCGCCAGCGGGCGGACAGGCATGTCGGTGAGGCGGATCTTCAGCAGCGCGAAGGCGCGACGCGCCTGCTCCATCATGGCGGGATGCCGCTCAGGATCGGGCATCGGAGTGCCGAACATCAGCCGGTATTTGAGGGGGTGGTGGCGGGCGTAGTCAAAATACGCTTCGCCCATGGCACCCATGTCGGCCCAGGGATCAGCATTGCGCGGCCTTGCCTCGAGATGGGCGGCGAACTCGGCGAAGGAGCGCGTGAGGAGTTCGGCGAGGATATCGTCGCGGCTGTCGAAGTATTTGTAGGGCGCCTGATGCGAGACGCCGACCCGGCGCGATACCTCCCGGAAGCTCAAGGCCTCAATACCACCCTCGTCGATGATCTTGAGGGCTTCCTCAAGACAGCGCTCCCTGACCGCCCCGCGCGGCAGAGACTGAGCATGGCCTGCGGTCCTCTGCCCGGCTGCGTCGGCTTCAGCGATCATGGTGTTTGGTCATGCCTTTCATGATGGATCCCATGATGATCGTACGCGCAAACCGCGGCAGGGTGGAGAGGGAGAAGCCGAGGAACTTGCCCATGAAGCCCGGGCGCACGGTCGCCTTGCGACCCAGCGCAGCGAGGGTCTCCCGGGCCACCGTCTTCGGCGTCTCCGCCTTGCCCATCACCATCCGCGCCCGCGCCGCAAAGCCGCTCGCCACCGGGCCGGGAGCCGAGGCGATGACGTCAATCCCGTGCCGGGCCAAATCGGGCCTCAGCCCTTCGGCCAGCGCCTGGATATAGGCCTTGGTGGCGGCGTAGTTCGCAGCGTTGGGTGCACCCTGAAATGCGACGATCGAACTCATCAAGATGACGCCTCCACGCCGACGCACAGCGAAGCGGTCAGCGCAAAGCCGCGTCATCTCGAAGACTGCGCGGCAATTGACGTCGATCATGGCAATTTCATCGTCCCGCGGGATGGCGAGCGCCGAACCCGCCGTGCCGAAACCTGCGCAGGCGGCCAGAAGGCCGATGTCAAGGTCAGCGACTTCGGTCATCACTCTTGCACCAGCGCTAGGCAGGCCGAGATCGGCGGCGACAACCCGCGCGAAAACACCATGTGCGCCCTCAATCTCCGCCGCCAATGCCTCAAGTTGCTCCTTGCGCCGCGCGACAAGGACGACGTTCAGACCGCGCTCTGCAACCGCGCGCGCCATGGCCTGACCGATGCCATCCGATGCGCCGGTGATGACAGCCCAGGGGCCATACTTCTCCTTGAAAGCGCCATCCAGCTGTCCCGAGGTCGTCATGCGAACACCTTTCATGTTTGGTTGACATTGTCACCTAAACGCATTAGGTGACAGCGTCAACCTACAGTCATCGGCGCAGGAGCTGTGTGTGGAGATGAACCGGACCAGACTGGCCGCGCCGAGTATCCGGCGCTCTCGATCATGACTGATGTGATCCGCACGTCACACGGCGGCGCGCTTGTGCTGCGCCTCTTCGCCTCCTGGCCAGAGGCGATCTACTGGGGCATCGCCGTTGTCATGGCTGCTGCCTTTGCGGTGACTCTCATCCTTCTGGCGCTCGACCCACGCACGATCGACGGCCACACCTCCGTCTGGGTCAAGCCCCTGAAGTTCGAACTCTCGCTGGTTTTGCATGCCGCGACGCTGGCACTCATCTTCGGCCTGCTCAGCCCAACGCACCGGCAGGGCTCGGCAATGCTCATCGTTTCGCTCGCCTTCCTCGCGGCCTCGGCGGTCGAGATGGGCTACATCATCATTCAGGGCGCGCGCGCGGAGCAGTCGCACTTCAACGTCGGGACGCCATTCCACAGCGCGATGTACTCGGTGATGGCATTCTGCGCAGTGATCATTGTTGGCGCGGCAGGAGCCATTGGGCTTGCGGCCTGGGCAGACGCCGAATTGGCGGCTTCGCCTGCGCTCAAAGCTGCCATTGTTGTCGGATTGATCGGCGGCACCATCCTGACGCTGATCACTGCCTTCGCGATCGGCGGGCGAATGAGCCCCTATGTCGGCGGCGTGCCAGCCTTTGATGCGCGCATGGCGCTTACAGGCTGGTCGCAATCGGGCGGCGACCTTCGGGTGTCGCATTTCCTTGCGACCCACATGATCCAGACGCTGCCGATCTTCGCGCTCGTGGCCGAACGCATCGTGCCGGGCCGGGCGGCGCTCGCAGCAGTCTTGGTCTTCGCAATCCTGTGGACGATGTTCACGCTCTTCGAGTTTCGCACCGCGCTTGGCGGCTCGGCGTCGATCATCACAAGGGCGATGCCGTGAACCCAACAGATTGGAGCTTCTGAATCATGGACAAGCGCATCATCGTGCTCGCACTTGCCAACTTCGCCATGGGGACAGAAGCTTTTGTGTATGCCGGCCATCTCGAGAGTCTGGCCAAAGATCTTGCGACACCTGTGGCTGCCGCAGGACAGCTGGCGGCGGCGTTCGCGCTGACAGCGGCCATCACCGGCCCCTTCGTGGCGGGCATGGTGGCTCGCTTTGACCGCCGGACAATGATCGTCCTTGGGCTGGGATTGATTGGCGTCTTCAATCTGCTGATGGCTATTACACCTGCTTTTGAGGGCCTTATCGGACTGCGTGTGCTATGCGGCTTGGCTGCGGGTCTTGTCGGGCCGATCTCGGCGGTGGCAGTGGCGGAAATCACCACCCCGGAGAATCGCGGCAAGGCGATGGCCCTAACGCTGGCGGGCGTCACGCTCGCCTTCGTGCTCGGCGTGCCCGTCGGCAGCGTGATCGGCGACTATGCGGGCTGGCGCGGAACGTTTGTCTATGCCGGCCTCATCGCGCTCGCCGTCGCTGTCCTGACGCGCCTTGCCCTACCGCGCCTGCCGGGCACGCGCAAAGACCAGACAATCGCCTACGCCGACATGCTGACTCCGGCCATCATCGGCAGCTGGTCGATGACGCTGATCGGCTTCGCCGCCGCCTTCACCATCGTGGCCTATATCGGGCCGTTGGCGACCGCGATTGCCGGTCTCAGCGGATCGGGGATCGGCGCGGTCCAGGCGCTGATCGGCGTGGGCAGCATCGCCGGCATCATCCTAGGCGGGCGCATGGCGGGCGGAGCGCTGGCCAGCCGCGTCCTCTGGATCAGCTTCGCCGTGGCAGCCCTTTCGGGACTGTCCTACTCGATCCTGCTGAGCCTGCCGGTCACGGCGACGAGCCTGGGCGCAGGCATGTCCGTGCCGTGGTCAACCATCGCCGTGCTGGTGATCGGCATGGTGGTCGGCGCCGGCTCGCTGTTCACCCGCATCCCGATCATCCAGACGCGGTTGGCCAATGTGACCGCACCGGAGTTGCGCCCGGTGGTCTTCGGCCTCAACGGCTCGATGGTGTTCTTTGGTCAGGGCCTCGGCGCGGTGGCGGGCGGGATCGCCATCAGCACGGGCGGCCTTTTCGCGCTTGGCCTCGCAGCCGCTTGCATCGGCTCAATTGGCCTTGTTGTGGCTTTGTGGTCGAGCGCAGTGCCCGTCCCGCCATTGCCGAATACCGCGCGATCATGACGAGCCGCAAGACCATGGGAGCCTTCTAGTGACAACAGGTGGGCCTTCTTCGAAGCCGACCTCTGCGGCAAATGACGCGGAGATCAGTCACATCAGCGCCCGGCCAGAAGGTGCCATCCCGCGCGAACGCAAGACCCGCTGGATCTGGTTGACCTTGATCGTGCTGGCGGCAGCAGGCCCCTTGGTCTGGTTCGCTGTTCCTGCCTCGCGCCCGATCCTGGTTCAGGCATGGGCGAGCCTGGGCACGAAGCCGCCGGCCAAAACCGAGGCCCCCGCAGTGATCCGTGGTGTCCGGGTCATGACTGTCTCGCTGACAGGCACGATCGAACAAAAGAGCTTTACCGGGGTGGTGGCTCCACGCTGGGAGACGCCGGTCGGTTTCCGTGTCGGCGGCAAGATCAGCGAGCGCTTGGTAGAGGCAGCCCAGCAGGTGAAAGCGGGTGACGTCCTGTTCAGGCTGGATGATGCCGACTATCTCGCAGCCGTGCGGGCCGCACAGGCCGAATTGGCAGCACTTCGGGCACAAGCTCGGCAGGCCGCTGCAGAAGAAGCGCGTCAGCGAGGCCTGCTGGCTAGGGGATTTGCCACCCAATCAACCTTCGACCGCATCGTCGCGAGTGCAAGCGCATCCGCCGAGCAAGTCAAGGCTTCGGAGCAGAAGCTGCTGCTCGCGCAAAACCAGTTGGACTATGTCGCGTTGCGTGCCCTGCATGATGGCGTTGTCACCTCGATCCGCGCTGAGGCGGGTCAGGTGGTGGCGCAGGGACAGCCAGTCCTCGTCCTGGCGCGGTCGGACGAGCGCGAAGCGTTGGTCGGCATTCCCGAAGGCCAGATCGAAGGACTGGCATCATGGCGTGCCGAAGCTGCTCAACCCTCTGGCGATGGCAAGGTCGCGCTCGCGCTCCGCGAGGTCGCCGCCCAGGCAGACCCCGCCAGCCGGACCTTCGCGGCGCGCTACAGCTTGCAGATAGGCACCGCCGTGGCGCTCGGCAGCACGATCAGCGTCAATCTTTCACGGAACGCGCAAGGCGCGAGCGCCCGGTTGCCCTCGTCGGCCGTGATGGTGGTGTCGGGGGAGGCTTCGGTCTGGACAATCGGCCCAGGTGGCGACCGCGCTGAGAGACGCTTCGTCACAATCGTTGACCTTGGACCAGAGACAACCCGCGTCACGGGCCTGCAAGACGGCATGCGCGTGGTGACGCTCGGCGTCCACCGGCTTGATGCGAACATGGTCATTCGCGTGATCGAGGACGACCGCACCATGGCGGCCCGGCCATGACCTCATTCAACCTTTCGCAATGGGCAGTGCGCAATCCAGCCCTCGTGCTTTTTCTCATGCTGGTCTCGGTTGCTGCGGGCCTGCAATCTTATCTCAGTCTCGGGCGTGCCGAAGATCCGCCGTTCACGATCAAGAGCATGATCATTTCGGCGGCCTGGCCCGGCGCCTCTGCGGACGAGATGCAGCGCCAGATCGCTGACCCAATCGAGACGCGCGTGCGGTCACTTGCCAGCCTCGACCATGTGCAGAGCTATTCGCGATCCGGCAGCACTGTGCTCAACGTCGTTCTTAAGGACAGCACAAGGCCAGCTGAGGTGGCCGAGGCGTTCTATCAGATCCGCAAGAAGGTGCAGGACATCCGGCCTTCTCTACCTGCCAGCATGCGTGGTCCGTTCTTCAACGACGAATACTCTGACGTCTATGCCGCCACCTACATGCTGACCGCGCCTGAGCTCCAGCAGAAGGACCAGCTTGTCTATATCGAACGCCTGCGCCAGCGCATGCTCCGTATTGCCGATGTCGACAAGGCCGAGATCGTGGGCGAGCGCCCGCGCCGGATTTTCGTCGAGATCTCCCACACCCGGCTCGCCACACTCGGCATCCCTATAGCAGCGATCTTCCAGAGCCTCCAGCAGCAGAACGAGATCACGCCATCCGGTTCCATCGAGACGCCGACCGAACGGATCAATGTCAGGATCGGAGGTGCGTTCTCGTCCGAGCAAGCGATCCGCGACGTGCCAGTAATTGCCGGGGGCAAGACATTCCGGCTGGGCGACATCGCCAGTGTTGCACGCGGCCATGAGGACCCGGCCCAGTTTCTGGCGCGCTTCAACGGCGAGGAAGCCATCGGCCTAGCGGTCCGGATGCGCACCAATGCCAACGGTCTGGCACTTGGCAAGGCGCTCTCCTCTGCGCTCGAAGAGGTGCGCGCCACATTGCCGCTGGGGATAGAGATCAACCAGATCAACGATCAGGCTGCCGTCATCGACGAAGCCGTATCGGAATTCCTGCAGAAGTTCGCCGTCGCCGTGATCGTGGTGCTCATCATCAGCCTTGTCGCCCTTGGCCTTTCCGCAGGTTTTATCGTCGCTCTGTCCGTTCCGCTGACCCTCGCCATCACCTTCGTCATCATGGAGATTGCGGGCATGCAGTTTCATCGGATCACGCTTGGTGCGCTGATCCTGGCGCTTGGCCTGCTGGTGGACGACGCGATCATCGCCATCGAGATGATGCTGGTGAAGATGGAAGCCGGTTACGACCGGATACGGGCCGCCACTTTCGCGTGGACATCGACCGCCTTCCCCATGCTGACGGGAACATTCGTCACCATCGCTGGTTTTCTGCCCGTCGGCTTCGCCCGCTCGACAGCTGGTGAATATGCCGGCGGCATTTTCTGGATCGTGCTGATTGCGCTCACCGTCTCGTGGTTCGTGGCGGTGGTGTTCACGCCCTATCTCGGTGTCAAGCTGCTGCCGAAGACGCTTGAAGCGAAGTTCGCGGCGCGTGGCCACCACGATCCTTACGACACACCAGGCTTCGACCGCTTCCGCCGCCTTGTGTCGACCGTCATCAACTGGCACAAGACTGTGATCGTGGTGACATTGCTGACGTTTGGTGTGGCGGGGCTTGCCTTCACCAAGGTTCCCAAGCAGTTTTTCCCGCAGTCGGAACGCCGCGAACTGATGGTGGAACTGCGCAGCGCGGAAGGCGCATCGATCGCGCTGTCGCTGCGTAGCGTGAAGGAGATCGAGAAGCTGGTGATCGGCCGACCCGAGGTCGCCCATGTCACAAGCTATGTCGGGGCAGGTGCCCCTAGGTTCTATCTTGCCTTGAATCCCGTGCTGCCCAACGACAACTTCGGCCTTCTCGTCATCATGACGAAGGACAATGCCGCACGCGAAGCCTTGCGCGCTGACCTGATCAGACATTTTGCGGCCGAAGAAGGTCTCGTGCGTGGGCGTGTGCTGCGGCTCGATTTCGGTCCGCCGACCGGCCAGGTCGTGCAGTTCCGGGTGAGCGGTCCCGACCCGGACGAGGTGAGGAGGATTGGCGCAGGGGTGCGCGATGTGATGCGCGCCAATCCAAAGACACGTGACGTCGAGATGCAATGGGGCGAAGAGGCAAAGACGGTCCGCTTTGTTCTCGATCAGGAACGCGCCCGTTCCCTCGGCATCTCTTCGACGGAACTCGCCCTGGCCTTGCAGACACTGCTGTCGGGCGCGACTGTCACGCAGGTGAGGGAGGACAACCGGCTGGTTGATGTCGTGGCCCGCGCGGCGCCCGCGGAGCGCAACACAGTCAACCGGCTTGGCGACTTGACCGTCTTTACCCGCAATGGCGTCTCCGTGCCGCTTTCGCAGCTCGCCCGCCAGGAGATCACCTCCGAACACCCGATCCTCTGGCGGCGCAACGGCGATGTCATCCTCGCCGTGCGTTCCGATGTCGTCGATGGTGTGCAAGGCCCCGATGTCACGAAGGAAATACTTCCAAGAGTAGAGAGTTTAAGGGCTGCTTTGCCGATCGGCTACCGGATCGATCTTGGCGGCGCGATCGAGGAGAGCGCCAAGGCTGACGCCGCCTTGTTCAAGGTCATGCCTGTGATGTTCCTCATCATGCTCACGCTGATCATGCTGCAACTCAGGAGCTTCAGCCGGACGCTGCTGGTGTTCCTGACCTTTCCGTTGGGCTTCATCGGAGCCAGTTTTTCGCTCTATCTCACGGGTCTGCCTTTCGGGTTCGTGGCGCTTCTCGGCGTTCTGGCGCTTGGCGGCATCATCGTGCGCAACACGCTAATCCTTGCCGACCAGATCGAGACCGACATGGCGTCCGGCCTCGCGATGCGCGAAGCCATCATCGAGACGACGGTTCGTCGTGCAAGGCCCGTGATCCTGACGGCGCTCGCCGCCGTGTTTGCCTTCATGCCGCTGACGCTCGCGACCTTCTGGGCGCCGCTCGCGTTCGTGCTGATCGGCGGCACCCTGATCGGCACTGTGCTGACGCTGATGTTCCTGCCAGCGCTCTACGCCGCATGGTTCCGGGTCGGCAAGGCGATGCGTAAAACGGATCGCGAGACGCAACCGCAGCGTAGCGATACAGAAACTGTACCAAATCATTTGGCGCAGGCCGCCGAATGACCCGCCGCAGAAGCCGGACTGCAAGCAGGCGTGAATTCAACTCCGGACTTGTCGGCCTCGGAGTTGTGGCATCTGGACTCTCAGAGCCCGTCTCGAAATGAGATCAACGATCTGAGGAGCTTGCGCGCCGCTACCGTGAGGGGTTGAGCGGCCTCGTGGCGTGTGATTCCGTGGTTTTGCGAAGAACTGCGGAGAAGACCATGCCATGGACCGAGGC
>JBOFFB010000218.1:0-2584 GCA_051648385.1 Allobosea sp. | reverse complement strand
ACCATGGCCACCCTCGACAAGGAGCTGAAGAACGGCGAGCGCATCCTCGGATTTGCCGAAGATGCACGCCGCCTCACAGCCCCGTTCCGCTCGCTGGCTGAGGCCATTTGCGAACGCGCGCCCCGCATGCGCCGCCGCGAACGCGCGGATGGAGTTCGCGGCGAGGACAGCGACAGCTTCCGACCCGCCATCTGACACCGCGCCGCGCTAGAGCTTTGCGCACAAAAGTGGGTACCGGTTTTGTGAGTACGCAATGCTCTATCTTATCATGATCGATCATCTTTCCGCATTGAGATGGGTTCCATCTCAATGCAGGATGATCTAGTGGACATGAAAGCCCCATCCGGCCCCATCAGCTTCGACGACTTCTTGAAGGTCGACATTCGCGTCGGCACGATTGTTCAGGCTGAGCCGTATCCTGAGGCACGCAAACCGGCGTTCAAGCTCTGGATCGATTTCGGGCCGGATATCGGCATCAGGAAGACCTCGGCCCAGATCACCAGGCACTACAAGGTCGACGAGTTGCCCGGCCGACAGGTGCTTGGCGTGGTCAACTTCCCGCCCCGCCAGATCGGCAAGTTCATGTCCGAAGTGCTGACGCTGGGCGTGCCGGACGCAGATGGCGAGGTGGTGCTGCTGCAGCCGGGCCACGGCGTGCCAAATGGCGGGCGGATGTATTGACCTTCTGTTGAGCTTGCGGTTTCCGGCGTCAATCCACCGAAAGCCCGGTCCGAAAAATGAAGCGCCATGCTCCTCAACATCAGCAAAGCGACGCAATCCGGCTCCGATACATCGAGAAGGCGTCCGGTTTGCACCCAATCTCCGGGCGTTCTCTGCTGATTGCAGCTGAATGGCTTCTTCGCTTTGCTGTTCGCAATAACGGATCACACTTCTTTCGAACGATGCTGCAGCTGTGTGTGTCTCCGCACATCGGCAAGAGGGCCAAGCCTCCATAAAGGCGTGGTCAGGGCGACGGACGGTCCGAAGCCCACCCCAAGGAGAACACCACAATGGCCCGCAAATCCCTCACAGCCGCCTTGCTCATCATCGGCGCGACCATCACCCCTGTCTTGACCACCAGTGCGCAAGCGTTTTCGGACTCACGTGACAACGGCCTTCTGAAGGAGAGCATCTACGCCTTTCACCGCGCCAATGCCGGTTACCCCGAAGCGCAGGCCCAGACCCCAAGCGGCGGGCGGCTCTCGGAAGCACAGAACCACGTCTACGACGGAAACAACGGCAGGTTCCCTGTCCAGACCAGGAACCGGAGCCTGTTCGGTGTGCGGTGAGTGTGCCGAAAGAGCGATCCCCATCTCATTCGTCCAGCACAAACGGTCGTTGGGTTGCATAGACAAGGTTGACGCGCCGAGCGCGGGAACCATTGCATAGATTACCACCGGGAGGTCCCAGTCGTGGGATCTCCCGCGGGCGGGCAGCGGCAAGAGCAACACGGGCAAGAGCAACACGGGCATGAACAGCGACAGCAGTTCGGCATCATAAGTCGGAAGCCGCCGATCGCTTCCGCCTCAGGTTCACCACTCTTCCCGCCATTTTGCTCAGATTGCGCGCGGTTCGAGTTCTAGAGCCATGACGAAAATCCACGTTACACCCACGTTGGACAATCATGTTTATTGAGCAAGTTGACGCACTCAGCTTCGCCCACGCTGCTTTTATCTTTGCCAGGTGACCGGGTTGACGGGCAGCGACTCACCGCTGCCAGAAGACACACCCGTCAAACATGAACACCGTTTCGCCGCGCTGGTTCACAGCGGTGTTGTGGTGGAACACCAACCCCCAACCGGGCCGCGAGGCCGAGGCGCGCTTGTCGGTGGTAGTGGTCGCATAGCTGATCGTATCACCGGCGAAGACCGGCTTCAGCCATTTCAGCGATCTGAAACCGGGCGATGAGCCAAGACGCGGCATTGCATCGCCCATCAAAACCTGAACCCGCCGCCGGTGCGCCACCATTAGCCGCATCCAGACCGCGCCTGTGTGCCAGCCGGAGGCGCACAGCCCACCGAACAGCGAAGCCTTGGCTGCCGCTTCGTTGATGTGAAAGCGTTGTGGATCGAAAGCTTGGGCAAACGCGACAATATCGTCGGGCGTGAAGGTGAAACTGCCAAGTTCCGTGCGCTCGCCGATGACGACCTCATCGAACAGCGCGATGGGCTTTGTTTCACCCGGCACCGGCACCAGCCCGCCAACCGTAGCAGGTGGCACATAACGCCAAGGCGCGGGGGCGCTGCGGAAGTCCGGCGCAGAAACCTGCCCGCGGCGGCCAAAGATGATCCAGTTGGTCACCTCCTGCACCGGCTCGGCGTTCTGGTTGATCACCTCGAAACGAAAGCGCACAAGGCCGATATCTGGCCGCGAGCGGCTCTCTTTGGCCTGCAGCACTGTGTGGCGCATGCTGAGCACATCGCCGGGGCGCACGGGGCGCACCCATCTCAGCTCCTCAAGACCCGGCGCGCCCATACCGGCGCTATCGAGCAAAAACTCCTCCGCCATCATCCGCATCATGATCGCCGACGTGTGCCAGCCCGAGCCGATCAACCCGCCGACAAAGGTAGATTTCGCAGCCTCA
>JBOFFB010000217.1:0-1701 GCA_051648385.1 Allobosea sp. | reverse complement strand
GTCACCATACTGTTACATCACGCACAGTTCGCCCAGTTGGCCTTGGAAGCCCGATCAAGAGACGATGATCAGGAGTGCGGAAGACACGACATGGCAAGAATGTGTGAACTGTCCGCCATCAGCGCCCATGGAACAGTTTAGCCTGATTGCGTAGCGGAGGGTTTGCGGCTCATCTTTACCCCAGTTGGAGTTGAAGATGATGAAGAAACCCGTGACGACGAAGGCCCCTGCCGAGCAGGTTGTTAAGGACATCCGGCGCGCCACGCGCAAACTGCATTCTTCCGAGGAGAAGATCCGGATCGTGCTGTCAGGCCTTCGTGGCGAGGACAGCATTGCCGAGTTGTGCCGCAAGGAGGGCATTGCCCAAAGCTTGTATTACAGCTGGTCGAAGGAATTCCTCGAGGCCGGCAAGAAGCGGCTGGCCGGTGATACGGCCCGCCAGGCGAATACAGGCGAGGTCAAAGGCCTGCGTGCCGAGGCGTTGGCCTTGAAGGAACTGGTGGCCGATCTCAGCCTTGAGAACCGTCTGCTCAAAAAAAACATGACCGGGGCTGGGGGCGACCACGAATGAGATACCCCGCCGCTGAAAAGCTCGAAATCATCCGGCTGGTGGAACAATCGCATCTGCCTGTCAGGCGCACCTTGGCCAAGATCGGCATCCCGCCCACCACGTTTTACCGGTGGTATGACCGCTTCGTCGAACATGGCCCTGAAGGGCTTGAGGACCGGCCTTCCGCCCCTTCCCGGATCTGGAACCGGATCCCCGAAGCGGTGCGGGATCGGATACTGGACTTGGCGCTCGAGGAACCGGAGCTGTCGCCGCGCGAACTGGCGGTCCGGTTCACCGATACAGAAAAGTATTTTGTCTCAGAGGCCTCGGTCTATAGGCTGCTCAAGTCACACGATCTCATCACCAGCCCAGCCTACATCGTCATCAAGGCGGCCGATGAGTTCAAGGACAAGACCACTGCGCCAAACCAGTTGTGGCAGACCGACTTCACCTATCTCAAGGTCATCGGATGGGGCTGGTTCTATCTCTCGACCATCCTCGATGACTACTCACGATATGTGGTCGGCTGGAAGCTCTGCGGCAACATGCGAGCCGAGGATGTCACCGACACGCTCGACATCGCTTTGGCAGCGTCAGGCTGCGACAGCGCCAAGGTTCTGCACAAACCGCGCCTGCTCAGCGACAATGGCTCATCCTACATCGCGGGCGATCTGGCCGAATATCTTGAGGACAAGGGCATGAAACACATCCGCGGCGCCCCGATGCATCCCCAAACCCAAGGCAAGATCGAACGATGGCACCAAACCCTCAAGAACCGCATCCTTCTGGAAAACTACTTCCTCGAAGGCGAACTCGAGGCCGCCATCGCCGCCTTCATCGACCACTACAACAACCGCCGTTACCACGAAAGCATCGGCAACCTGACCCCAGCCGACGTCTACTTCGGTCGCGGCGAAACCATCCTGGCCGAAAGGAGACGCATCAAACAGAAAACCATCCAAAACCGCCGCTTGAACCATCAGCGACAAGCAGCGTAACCTGAACCCGATGAGCCCGCGCCTTCTGCTCCAAAATCAGCGAGGCTGTTCCAAATCATTCGACGACGGACACCACAAGCCGCAGCGGTCAAGTCTGCAAGCCCGGCTTCGAGCACAGGCCGGGCCGCATAGTCGACGCGCGAGGGCTGCCCC
>JBOFFB010000216.1:0-7408 GCA_051648385.1 Allobosea sp. | reverse complement strand
ACGGTGTCGCCGATGCTCTTGCCAATCAGCGCTCGAGCGATCGGGGAGCCGATCGAAAGCTTGCCGGCGCGGACGTCTGCCTCGGGCTCGCCCACGATCATGTAGGTGCGCTCTTCCTCGGTGTCCTCGTCGACGAGTTTGACGGTGGCACCGAACTTGATGCGATCACCGCTCATCTTCGAAACGTCGATAACTTCGGCACGACCGATCATCGACTCAAGCTCGAGGATGCGGCCCTCGTTCAGAGACTGCTGTTCCTTGGCCGAATGGTACTCGGCATTCTCGGAAAGGTCGCCATGAGCGCGCGCCTCGGAGATCGCCTCGATGATGCGCTGGCGCATGACCTGCTGGCGTTCCTTGATCTCGGCTTCAAGTGCGGCAAATCCGGCGATGGTGATGGGAACGCGCTCCATGAGCGGTCTCCTCTTTCAAAAAAGTTGCCGTGCCGTCGGGATTTGGCCCCGCAGGCGCACGGTTTGATGATCGGTTGTGGTTCGCCCCGGACCGCCTAGATCGCACCTTGTTCAAACGGAACCGTCTGAACACAGCTCGATCAACAATGATAACTGTAAGCATGGATAAAGCGAAAAACCGTTGTCACTTTTTCGCACCATGCTTACGCGGCCGTGTTGAAGTACGATTGGAGTGACCGCACTTCAAGATCGCCGCTTCGGTAGGCTCTCATGCCCTCTGCCGCCGCGATCGCTCCAGACAAGGTGGTATAATAAGGCACCTTGTGCAAGAGGGCGTTGCGGCGAAGCGAGCGGCTGTCATTCAGTGCCTTTGGCCCTTCGGTGGTGTTGATCACCAGCGCGATCTCACCATTCTTGATCGCATCGACGATGTGGGGACGGCCCTCAAGCACCTTGTTGACGCGCGCTGGCGACAGCCCCTTTTCCGTCAGATAACGCCAGGTGCCGCCAGTGGCGCTGATCTTGTAGCCGAGGCTATCCAGCATGCGCGCGGTGGCAAGGATGCGCGGTTTGTCGACATCGCGCACGGAGATGAAGATATTGCCGGACGTCGGCACCTTCGAACCCGCCCCGAGCTGGCTCTTGGCGAAAGCGACATCGAACGAGCGATCGAGGCCGATAACTTCGCCGGTTGAGCGCATCTCGGGACCGAGCAACACATCGACGCCGGGGAAGCGGGCGAACGGAAACACCGCTTCCTTGACACCGACATGGTTCAGAACTTTCGGCTTCAGGCCAAATGATGCGAGGCTTTCACCTGCCATGATGCGCGCCGCGATCTTGGCGATGGGTTCGCCGATGACCTTGGCAACGAAAGGCACCGTGCGCGAGGCGCGGGGATTGACCTCCAGCACGTAGATCTCGTCGTCCTTGATGGCGTATTGCACGTTCATCAGCCCGCCAACATCGAGCGCGATGGCCATCGCTTTGGTCTGGCGCTCAAGCTCGGCCAGCATCTCGGGCGAGAGCGAGCGCGGCGGCAGCGAGCAAGCACTATCGCCCGAGTGAATGCCAGCCTCCTCGATATGCTCCATGATGCCGGCGATGTAGGCGGTCTTGCCATCGGCAAGGCAGTCGACATCGATCTCGATCGCGTCCGACAGGTAGCGGTCGAACAACAGCGGGTTCTTGCCCAGCACCATGTTGATCTGGCCGGTCTTGTCATTGGGGTACTTGGCCTTGACCTCGGATGGGATCAAGGACGGCAATGTGCCGAGCAGATAATCCTCGAACTGGCTCTCGTCGCGGATGATGGCCATGGCGCGGCCGCCGAGCACATAAGACGGGCGCACCACGAAGGGCAGGCCGAGTTCAGCTGCGATCATGCGGCTTTGTTCGACCGAGTAGGCGATGCCATTCAGTGGCTGCTTGAGGCCAAGCTTGTCGAGCAGGCGCTTGAAGCGGTCACGGTCCTCGGCCAGATCGATGGCGTCCGGCGACGTGCCGAGGATCGGAATGCCCGCAGCTTCGAGTGCTTTGGCCAGCTTCAGCGGGGTCTGGCCGCCAAACTGGACGATGACGCCGTGCAGCGTGCCGTTCTTCTGCTCGGTGTACAGGATTTCCAGCACATCTTCCGCTGTCAACGGCTCGAAATAGAGCCGGTCCGAGGTGTCATAGTCGGTCGAAACCGTCTCGGGGTTGCAGTTGATCATGATGGTCTCATAGCCCGCATCCTTCAGCGCGAAGCAGGCATGACAGCAGCAATAGTCGAACTCGATGCCCTGCCCGATGCGGTTTGGCCCGCCGCCAAGGATGACGACTTTCTTCTTGTCGGTGGGGCGGGATTCGTCCGCCATCGCACCGGCGAAAGGCGGCGCATACGTCGAATACATGTAGGCGGTGGGCGAGGCGAACTCGGCAGCACACGTGTCGATGCGCTTGTAGACGGGGCGCACATCAAGGCTGTGGCGCAGCTTGGTGACGTCCGTGTCGGTCTTGTTCGTCAGCGCGGCGAGGCGCTTGTCGGAGAAGCCCATGGCTTTGAGCTGGCGCAGAGCTCCCGGCGTTATTGGCAGGCCATGCTGACGCACCTTGTTTTCCATGTCGACGATGCCGCGGATCTGCTCGATCAGCCACGGATCGATCTTGCAGCTGTCGAACACGTCCTCGTCGCTGAAGCCAAGCCGCATCGCCTGCGCCACCTGCAGCAGGCGGTCGGGCGTCGGCGTGCCGATAGCGGCCTTGATGGCGTTGCGGTCATCTCCCTGGCCGAGGCCCTCGATCTCGATCTCGTCGAGGCCATCGAGGCCGGTTTCGAGCGAACGCAGCGCCTTCTGCAGGCTTTCCTGGAAGGTGCGCCCAATCGCCATGCTCTCGCCGACCGACTTCATTGAGGTGGTCAGGGTGGTTTCCGAGCCCGGGAATTTCTCGAAGGCGAAGCGCGGGATCTTGGTGACGATGTAGTCGATGGTCGGTTCAAACGAAGCTGGCGTTGCGCCGCCGGTTATGTCGTTGGCGATCTCGTCAAGCGTGTAGCCGACGGCGAGGCGCGCCGCGACCTTGGCAATGGGAAAGCCGGTGGCCTTGGACGCCAGCGCCGAGGAACGCGAGACGCGTGGGTTCATCTCGATGACGATCATGCGGCCATCGGCAGGGTTCACCGCGAACTGCACGTTGGAGCCGCCGGTCTCGACGCCGATCTCGCGCAGCACCGCCAGCGAGGCGTCGCGCATGATCTGGTATTCCTTGTCGGTCAGCGTCAACGCGGGCGCGATGGTAATCGAATCGCCCGTATGAACGCCCATCGGGTCGAGATTCTCGATCGAGCAGATGATGATGCAGTTGTCGTTTTTGTCACGCACAACCTCCATCTCGTATTCTTTCCAGCCGAGCACGCTTTCCTCGATCAACACTTCCGAGGTGGGGGACGCGTCGATGCCGCGCTCGACGATGTCGATGAACTCGGACTTGTTGTAGGCGATGCCGCCGCCGGTGCCGCCCATGGTGAAGGACGGGCGGATGATGGCGGGCAGGCCGATGTCTTCGAGTGCTTCCAAAGCCTGGCCGAGCGTCTTGATGTGGTGCGAACGGCAGGTTTCGATGCCGATGCGGGCCATCGCCTGCTTGAACAGCTCGCGGTCCTCCGCCATGTCGATGGATTCGGCGGTTGCGCCGATCATCTCGACGCCGAATTTTTCGAGCACGCCCATCTTCTTGAGTGACAGCGCGCAGTTCAGCGCCGTTTGGCCGCCCATGGTGGGCAGAAGAGCGTCAGGACGTTCTTTCTCGATGATCTTGGCGACGATCTCCGGCGTGATCGGCTCGACGTAGGTCGCGTCCGCCAGATCGGGATCGGTCATGATCGTGGCCGGGTTCGAGTTGACCAGCACGACGCGGTAACCCTCCGCCTTCAGCGCCTTCACGGCCTGGGTGCCGGAATAGTCGAACTCGCAGGCCTGGCCGATGATGATAGGGCCGGCACCGATGATCAGGATGGATTTGATATCTGTGCGTCTTGGCATCGGTGTATTCCCGGCCGGGTAGCCGGGCTTTCAGGTTCGCACAGCGCCATCCCGGAAGGGTGACCATCGGGGTGGAGCGGCATGGCAAAGCGTGAGTGCTGAGCTGTGCCTATAGACCGGGTGGAAAGGCAGCGAAAGAGGGCGCGAGGTTTTTCGCACTGGCAATCGCCTCAGGACAACGTGTCCTGGGATTCGCGGGTATGACGGCTTTCTTTGCTTGCTGGAGGAGTTGGGGAAAACTCAGATGACGGGTTGGTGTGACCTTCCAGCGCCATCCCACGACCCCTCTTCCGCCTTCCGGGCACCTTCAGAGTGCCGGGGTTATTGGCCCAAGCGTTTCGCCGGTTCGTGCGACAGTCAGCGTCTGTGTCTTCTTGTCTTTTGTGAAGACGATCTCGACCGTGTCGCCCGGTGTTGAACGCGTCAGGGTGATGCGATCACGAACGGCAGGGTCGCGCGAGATGATCTGGATGTCATTGCTCGATACGAAAATGTCGACATCGGCACGAGAGAAGCCGCTGAGTTCGATGCGGTTGGTCTTGCCCCAGTCTGCGACCTGGCCGGTCAGGGTCGAGCCCATCAGTACCTGGTCGACACCGTCACCCTTGGCAAACTGATAGACGCCGCCCGTGTTCATGCGCACAAGGTCGTTGCCCTTGCCGCCGCTCACGGTTGAATAAAAGGTCGCGGTGATGTCATCCTTGCCGTCGCCGCCATCGACCCTGCCGCCAGCCAGCAGCATGATGTCATCATCTCCAGCACCACCCTCCAGCGTCGCGTCGTTGAACGCCGTCAGCGTGTCATTTCCTGCGCCGCCGTTGGCAAAGCCGCCTGCGCGCAGCGAGATCGCGTCGTTGCCATCGCCTCCATCGGCACTGATGGCTGCTTCGCCGATGATGATGTCGTTGCCATCGCCGCCGAAGGCGAGGCCTTGTGTCGGGTTCTCTTCGTCCTCGGCTCCGGTCGCGAACATTGTGATCCGGTCATCGCCCGTGCCGCCAATAGCCAGCGCATTGCCGAACAGCACATCATCGCCATCTTCGCCAAAGACATGGTTGCCGATCAGGATGTCGTCGCCCGCGCCACCATAGATCTCGGCATTTCCGTCGCTGACCACGAAGTCATTGCCGGCACCGGCACGCACCGTCGCGTTGTTGGCACCTGCCAGGAAGATCACGTCCGAGCCGTCACCGCCGGTGACATCGATGATCGAGAGACGCCCGTCCTCGCCGCCGGGATCGGTAAGGTCGAGCACGACCGTGCCGCCGTTGCTGCCAGTCTGCGCCTTGACGACAAAGCCCTCGTTGGACCGTGTCGCGATACCGGCATCGACCACGCGCGCGGTCGGCAGCACTGCCTCCGGATCATCAGGGTTGATGATGACGTTGCCAATCTGCGCTTCGAGAGCACGGCGTGTGACATCGACCGTGGCGCGGCCCTGCGCCTGCACGTTGGTGGGCAACTGACGGCCGAAGATGTCGCCGAACTTCTGGTTGGCAGTTGCAGCAGTCGCGAAGATCGAGACCGGCGCCGGCTTCCTGGCCGAGCCGCCGCGCAGTGCATTGCCGAGCGCGCCGATGATGGCGCGGCCTGCGGAGTTGTCATTGTCACTCAAGCTGCCGATGACGTCAGCGATGGATGCTCCACCTGACAGGCCGAGCGGCGCGGAATTGGCACGGGAATTTGCAAGGCTTTCGACTTGCAACAGTCGGTTGACGGAGCGCTTGGTGGCGCGCTGCAGGTTATCGGACAATTCGTCAGTGCGGATGATGCCACGGGCTTCCTCCAGCCCGTTGAGGGCAAGGGCAAGCTGGCCGACGCGGCTGCTCAGCGTGTTGAGATTGTTGGCCTGGGTGCGCAGGTTTGACTGAGTCAACTCGACCTCGCGGCCTGCCGCCTGGCTCACCTGCGACAACGCGCGCGCGCCCTGCCGGACACCGGCGGCGGTCACGAAAGCGCTGTTCGGTGAGCGGTCCGAAATTTCGACCATGGCCAGCCTGATTCTCCTCAGGTGTCAGGATTAAGCCGCTTGTGTTGAGAAACGCTGAAGTTGATGCAGCGGATTTGCTGTTTGTCGCAGCCAATTTGTGATCAGTGGCTCTTGCCCGTCATGTTCCGACGCCGCTAATGCATCATGGCCCATTTGATCGCGAAGCTGCCTGTGCAAAAAGTCTTCTCACGTATTCTGCCGATTGTACTGCTGCTGCTTGCCGGCGCTGCCTCGGCGCAAACTCCAATGGGCTGGAAGACCGGGCCGGAGGCTGTCGCCATCGAGCGCCGCATCGACCGGTTGATCCGGCAGATGTCGCTGGAGGAAAAGGTCGGCCAGCTGCATCTCTACGGCCGCCGCGAAGGCTTCGACTATGGCGAAATCCGTACCGGCCGCGTTGGAAACGTGATGAACTTCGTCGATCCAGCCGAGATGGCGGCGGTTCAGAAGGCTTCGCGCGAAAGTCGCCTGAAAATCCCGCTGTTGATCGGGCTTGACGCGGTCCATGGCGTGTCGACCTACTTCCCGCTGCCGCTGGGCCAGGCCTCGACCTTCAACCCGAAACTGGTCGAGGAGGCAGCCCTGTGGACGGGCCGCGAGGCGAGGGCGCTAGGCATCAACTGGACCTTTGCGCCGATGGTCGACATGAGCCGCGATCCGCGCTGGGGCCGGGTGCTTGAAGGCGCGGGCGAAGACGTGCACCTGTCAAACATGATGGCTGCGGCCCGCACGCGCGGCTATCAGGCTGGCGGTGTGGCTGCGACCGTGAAGCATTTTGTCGGCTATGGCGCAGGGGAGGCCGGCCGCGACTACAACACCGCGTGGATACCGGGCGAGCAATTGCATGATCTGCATCTGCCGCCGTTCAAGGCGGCACTTGATGCGGGTTCGCTGTCGGTGATGGCGGCGTTCAACTCGGTCAACGGCGTGCCTGCCACCGCCCATCGCAGCATGATGGTCGACCTGCTGCGCGGCACCTGGGGCTTTCGCGGGCTGGTTGTATCGGATTTCGGCTCCATCCCCGAACTGATCGCCCATGGCATCGCCCGCGACGAGCCGGAAGCAGCGCGCAAGGCGCTGGCTGCCGGTGTCGACATCGACATGATGGGCTTTGTCTATTCAAAGCATCTTGCTGCAGAGGTGCGTGGTGGCCGAGTGCCCATCGCGCAGGTGGATGAGGCTGTGCGCCGCGTGTTGCGCGTCAAGTTCCATGCGGACATGGATAAAATTGCCGATATCGATCCGAAAACAGCCGAAAGCATGCTGCAATCACCACCGGCGCTTGACGTCGCGCGCCGGGCAGGGCGCGAGTCGATCATCCTGCTAGAAAACAACGGCATACTCCCGCTCGATCCCGCTCGCATGAAACGCGTGGCCGTGATCGGCGCGCTGGTGCGGGCTGATCAGGAGAAGGTCTGGACAGACCCGGCAGGCGTGCCGCGCAAGCCGATCGAGGGGCTGGATGCAGCTTTGGCGCGGCTGCT
>JBOFFB010000215.1:0-2086 GCA_051648385.1 Allobosea sp. | reverse complement strand
AGGAACGCCGCCGCGCCGGCGCCTTCGGTCGCAGCGAAAAGTGCCGACTTGAAGGGCAAGACAGCGACGCCGTCGCTATTGGTGCCCTCCGGAAAGAGGATTACATCGGCGCCGGCCGCGAGCCTTTCGACGATCTGGTCACGCTGTTCAGATGCGCGGCCACGCTGTTCGCGGTCGACATAGACGGTACGGCCAATATCGGCGATCCAGCCAAAAAATCCCCATTTCGCGACTTCTGACTTTGCAACGAAAGCTGCCGTTATCTGAGCGCCGAGGACAGGGATATCGAGGTAAGACACATGGTTTGAAACGAACAGCACACCGCCTTCACGTACAGGCGCGCCATGGACGATCGTTTGAATGCCGAACGAACGCGCCAATGCCTTGTGAAATTGCTTATGCAAATAGGGTTTTCTTCCCGGGAAGAGTTGTCGGATTGCCAACTCGATTGGCACAAGCGCAGCAACGACTGCCAAAGCTGAGACCAAGGTTCTGGCCTGGCCCAGCGGCTGAAATGGTCGAATTCTTGCGCTTCGCTGGACCATCTCAACCGGCGCCAATGTCAATCTTTACCCTTTGCAGGCTTGGTTGGCACACCGTAAAGTTCGAGGCGGTGATCAACCAGTTGGAAGCCGAGTCGCGCAGCGATACGGGCCTGCAATGCTTCCAGTTCCGCATCATGGAACTCAATAACCTGTCCTGTCTCAATGTTGATCAAATGATCATGGTGCTCATCCGGAACCGCCTCATAGCGCGATCGTCCGTCGCGAAAATCATGACGCTCCAATATGCCTGCTTCTTCGAAAAGCCGAATAGTCCGGTAAACTGTTGCAATCGATATCCGCGAGTCGATTGCTGCCGCACGCCGAAAAAGCTCTTCCACGTCAGGGTGATCCTGCGAGGCTGACAGGACATGCGCGATCGTGCGGCGCTGGTCTGTTATCCGCAGCCCCTTTGCGGCACACAGCGCCTCTATGTCGATCTTGCCGCTCATGCTGTCTCCGGACCAAAAGGGCTAGCAATGACAATAGAAAGCCGCGTCACAAGCGGCAAGGGTTGAAGTCAGAAAGAAGTCTTGTCAGCCGATCTGAGCCGGGCACGTGCTCGTCCGCCCCCGGGGTTCGCCCGAGCGCCAAGCGCGGGAACATTCGCAAATTGTCCGCGCCTGGGCTCGAGCTGGATCCAGCGTCAGCGCTTACTGGTGCGCTTGGTGCCAAGGCCAATCTTTTTGGCGAGCATACGCCGTTGGGCGGCATAGTTGGGGGCAACCATCGGATAGTCGGCAGCAAGACCCCATTTGGCGCGATAGTCATCCGGGGTCAGACCATAGTGCGTCATGAGATGACGCTTCAGCATCTTCAGTTTCTTGCCGTCTTCGAGGCAGACAATGAAGTCCGGCTTGATTGATGCTCGGATGCTGACTGCCGGTTCCTGGCGCGGCTCCACAGGCCTGACGTCTTCACCCAAACGGGCCAGCGTCGAGAAAACATTCTCGATGACATGAGGCAAATCCGACACTGCAACCGTGTTGTTGGCGACATGCGAAGAAACGATGTCGGCTGTCAATGAAAGCAATTCCTGGTGTGTTTCGCTACGATCGTTCATTTTCTTGACCCTCAATTTATCGTTCTCAACCATGGGAACTGCGCTCATATGTGCGCATGCCGTCAAAGATGCAAGATTAGCCTTCAAGGATTAACTTCAAATATGGCTTAAATCCGCGGGTCACGAAGACCTAGATAGAACGCTGCATCGTAATGGCATCAAATCTTTCCGTCATTGCACCTGAGTAATAGCCTCGGCGATGCCCAACAACTGCGAAGCCGTGCGAACGGTAGAGTCCAAGCGCGCTGGCGTTTCCGTCTCTTACTTCCAGAAACATCTCTTCGGCGCCTTGCCTGCGCGCCAAGGCCATCGCATCATTCATCAGGGCTTGACCGACGCCGGTACCGCGACAATCGCGGCGAACCGCGACAAGCAAAAGCTCGGCCTGATTGAGAACAAGCCGTATCAAGCTGAAACCGGCAACTGCCTCGCGATCGTCGGCATAGGCCAATTGCGCCCATGTTCCAGACATGGACATGGA
>JBOFFB010000214.1:0-2007 GCA_051648385.1 Allobosea sp. | reverse complement strand
CGAATGGCTCGTGCCCACCATCGTGCAGCTCGAACTGACGAAATGGCTAGTGCGCGAGGTTGGTGAAGACAAGGCCGATCAGGTTCTGGCTTTCAGCTTGCTTTGCCATGTGCAGCCACTCGACACCGAGATTGCGCTGTCGGCGGCGGAGATATGCAGAGCTCATAAGCTGGCGACGGCGGATGCAATTGTCTATGCCACCGCCCGCACCGCGAACGCGGAATTACTGACCTGCGATGCGCATTTTGCAGGCTTGCCCGGCGTGCGCCTCATCCCGAAGCTGGCTGGTTGACGGCACTCGCCGGCACATTCGCCAGATCGTAGGTCCATACGGCAAACCCCTTCAGCACATGCGGGCCGAAGGAGTTCATCAGCGGAATGTCGGCAGCATCGCGGCCGCGCGCCACCACGATGCGGCCGATGCGGCGGATGTTGTTGCGTGGGTCGAATGTGTGCCATTTGCCACCCAGAAACACCTCGATCCAGGCGCTGAAATCCATCGGGTCGACCACCGGCACGCCGATGTCACCAAGATGCCCGTTCACATAGCGCGCCGGGATGTTCATGCAGCGACACAGCGTGATGGCAAGGTGGGCATAGTCGCGGCAAACGCCGATGCGGCCATGGTAGACCTCGAGCGCGCCGCGCGTCGATGAGGCGCCCATGTAGTCGAAGCTGATCTGCTTGTTGACGAAATCGCAGATCGCTTGCACCCGGCCCCAACCGGGCTGGACCTGGCCAAAGCGGTCCCAGGCAATCTGGCTGAGCTGGTCGGTCTGGCAATACCGGCTGCCCATCAGGTAGACCAGCGTTTCGTCCGGCAAGGTGCCGACGGGCACCTCCTCGGCCTCCGGCACCAGCGGATCAAGCTCGCCGCTGTCCTCGATCACGCCGTCGCTGCGGATGGTCATGTCGCCGACCGGGGCCTTGAAGCGGCGACAGAGATTGCCGAACATGTCATGGTAGATCGTGCTCGGTATGAACGGCGTGGTCGTCACCGTCTCCGGCGTGCGGATGTCGCCTTGCCTCTCGGAATGCACGCTCAGCAGGCAGACCATTTCGGTCGGCGCGAGGCAGGTGACGGTGATCTCGTAGCCGAAGCGTATCAGCATGCGCCTGCCTTTTTGTGGTCAAGCAGCTGAGCCTATACCTGTTGGCAGGCCAGCGGTGAGAAATCGGCGGGGGTCGCCGCGCCCCGCACCCCTTCCAGTCAGTGCCCGTCTGCCCTAAGGCCTGCCTCAACCTAGCCAAGGCACGCGCACCTCATGATTCGTCTCGAAAACGTCAGCAAGCAGAATGGCCACCAGATCATCTTCATCGAGGCCTCGGCGGGGCTGCTGAAGGGTGAGAAGACCGGGCTTGTGGGCCCCAACGGCTCCGGCAAGACCACGCTGTTCAGGCTGATTACTGGCGAGGACGAGCCCGACGAAGGCCAGGTCTCCGTCGAGCGCGGGGTCTCGATCGGCTATTTCAGCCAGGATGTCGGCGAGATGGCGGGCCAGAGCGCGGCGGCTGCCGTCATGGATGGCGCGGGGCCTGTCAGCGCGGTCGCCGCCGAGCTGCACGGGCTGGAAACCGCGCTGGCCGACCCTGACCGCCTGGGCGAAATGGACGAGTTGATCACGCGCTATGGCGAGGTGCAGGCCCGCTATGAAGAGCTGGACGGTTACGCGCTCGATGGCCGCGCCCGCGAGGTGCTGTCGGGCCTCGGCTTCAGCCAGGAAATGATGGACGGCGATGTCGGCAAGCTCTCCGGCGGCTGGAAAATGCGCGTCGCGCTTGGCCGCATCCTGCTGATGCGCCCCGACGTGATGCTGCTTGACGAGCCAAGCAACCACCTCGACATCGAAAGCCTGATCTGGCTGGAGGATTTCCTCAAGGGCTATGACGGCGCGCTGATGATGACATCGCATGATCGCGCTTTCATGAACCGGATTGTCACGAAAATTGTCGAGATCGATGGCGGGGCCCTGACCAGCTATTCGGGTGACTACGAATTTTACGAGC
>JBOFFB010000213.1:0-1847 GCA_051648385.1 Allobosea sp. | reverse complement strand
ATGCTGCCTGCTGTTCGGTGCGCTTGGCCAGATTATCGGAGGCCGCGCGGATTTGTTCAGAACCTGAGGCGATGGCGTCCGTGTTGCCGCTGACCTTGTGCATTGCGCTGTTCATGCGATCGATCGCGGCGTTGAAATCGACTCGCACCTGGTCCAGCGACGGAATGAAAGGTGTTTCGATGCGCGCAGTCAGGTCGCCATTGGCGAGTGCCGTCAGTCCGTGGGCAATTTCGTCAACAGCGTTGACGCGTCCGGTAATATCGGTTGCGTATTTGACCACCTTGAAGACACGACCGTTGGCATCGAAGATCGGATTATAGGAGGCCTGGATCCAGACAACCTTGCCGCCCTTGCCAATGCGCTTGAATTCCTGCGCAACAAACTGGCCGCCGGCCAGCGACTTCCAGAAGTCCCGATAGGCGTCCGAGCGCACATAGTCCGGCTCGCAGAATATCGAATGGTTCTTCCCGGCGATGTCACTCTGACTGTAGCCCATTGTCGTCAGGAAGTTTTCGTTTGCCGTCAGGATCTCGCCTG
The DNA here is from genome assembly GCA_051648385.1 of Allobosea sp. Taxonomy (GTDB): domain Bacteria; phylum Pseudomonadota; class Alphaproteobacteria; order Rhizobiales; family Beijerinckiaceae; genus Allobosea. The sequence continues at coordinate 1,310 of JBOFFB010000213.1, read as the reverse complement.
TCGGCGTGAACTCGATCGTCGCCTGGACACGGGAGATCGCATCCAGTTTGCCTGAATCTTCCGCCGACTTCATTTTAGCCGCGGTGATGTCGCTGGCGAATTTGACGATCTTCCAGAGTTTGCCGTTGCGAAACACCGGATTGTAGGAGGCCTGGATCCAGATCTCGCTGCCGTCCTTGCGGAGGCGCTTGTACTCGCGGCTCTCAAACTTGCCCTTGTTCAGCATGGCCCAGAATTCGCGATAGTCCTGGCTGGCCGTATAGGCTGGATCGCAGAAAATGCGGTGATGCTTGCCTTTGATTTCGGCAAGGCTGTAACCCAGCGCTTTGCAGAAATTTTCATTTGCCTGGAGGATCGTGCCGTCGAGCTTGAACTCGATAATCGCCTGGGAGCGCCCCAGCGCCTCCAGCACAAGCTTTGATTCCATCCCCGGTATAGTCAGCAATGCCATCGTCTCCCCCTGCAAATTGGATGTGGCTGCGCCCGCTGCCGATGCAACCTGTGACCCGAATTGTGACCTTTGCAGCTTAAACGACTATTAATGTTCGAGGGATCTGAGACAGGGTTGTGCCAATAAATGAGACTTATGTGACTGAAATAAAGGAAAAAACGCAGAGAAAATCTATTTTTTAGAAATATCAAATCTATGCCGGGCAGCGTGACCCAATCTGGGAATTCTTCCCCCTCACGCGCCTCTGGTTGGGCGATCCAGGATTCGTTTGCCGAAGAGACTGGCAGCCAGTTCAACCATAACACGAGCGCTGCGGCCGCGATCATCAAGGAATGGATTGAGTTCGACGAGGTCGAGCGATGAGACGAGACCGCTGTCATGCAGCAGTTCCATGATCAGATGCGCTTCGCGAAAGGTCGCGCCGCCGGGCACGGTGGTTCCGACACCTGGCGCCACGTCCGGGTCGAGGAAGTCGACATCCAGGCTGACATGCAGCAAGGCGCCTGCCGCACGCACGTCTGCGAGAATGGTCTTGACGATGCTGCCCACGCCGTCCTCGTCGATGGCGCGCATGTCGAAGACGTTGACGGCATTGTCGGCAATCAGCCGGCGCTCCTCTTCATCCACCGATCGAATTCCCACCTGATAGACATGACGGGGATCAACCAGCGGACGGGCGGGGTCGAGGATCGGGGCGAATTCGGCCTTGCCGCAGAAATAGGCCACCGGCATGCCATGGATATTGCCCGACGGGGATGTTGCCGGTGCATTGAAATCGGAATGGGCATCGAGCCACAATACAAAGAGCGGGCGGTTCTGCGACTTGGCAAAGCGCGCCATGCCCGAGACGCTGCCCATG
>JBOFFB010000212.1:0-1774 GCA_051648385.1 Allobosea sp. | reverse complement strand
TGAGCAAGATCGCTCCGATCACCGACGTGCGCGGCCAGGCATAGAGCGCGGTGATACCAACCAACAGCAGCCCCATGGAGCGCCAGAAGCCGGTGTCCGGCGTCCAGCCCAAAGTCGCGACCGTCTCGGCTACAATTGGCAGACCGGCGATTTTCAGTCCTGCGTCCATCGCGAGGAACACGATCAGCAATCCTGACACCAGCCAGCCCGCGACAACGGATGGTCGAGTGGTTGCGGAGACCGCATCTGGGGAATGGGAGGAAGAATAGGTCATCGTCGGTCTCCTGTCAGGTGCAAGTCAGGCAGGTGTCTCGCTCTGGCTGCCCATGGCGGCCATCGCCGCATCCAGATCCATCCACATCGGCTCGTAGACATGGCCGTCGAGATCCTCGAAGCTGCGCCCGTACATGAAGCCGAAATCCTGCTTCGGGCACGGATCGGCCTTGCCGCCCGCAGCGACGGCCTTCCCCACGATGGCGTCGACGCCGTCACGGCCATCGATGGAGAGGCAGAGCAACGCCTGTACGTCCTTGTGCGCATCGATGATCCGCTTGGATGTGAAATCTGCGAAGCGCGCGTGGCTGAGCAGCATGATGACGATGGCGTCCGACCAGACCATGGCGGCGGTGGTTCCGGGCTGGCTGAATCGCACATCTTTCGTGAAGCCGATGGCCTCGTAGAAGGCGACGGATGTCTCGACATCCGTGACGGGAAGATTGACGAAGATCATCTTGGACATGGCTTGCTCCTGTGAGCGTCAGTGGCGCCCCTCATTGACTAGACTGACTCATTCAGTTATAAAAAGCAACTATGAAGTTAGAGAAAATAACTCAACCAACGCCAGCGCTCCGGAAGCGCTGGTATGACGACGCCTGCGGCACCGCGATGGCGCTCGAGCTGATCGGCGAACGCTGGTCGCTGCTCGTGGTGCGTGAGCTGATGTTCGGTGGCCGGCGTTTCTCGGAATTGCGCGCTGGCATGCCGGGAGTCAGCGCCAACGTGCTGGCCGAACGGCTCGAAGGGCTAGAGCGCGTCGGCATTGTTCGGAGGCGCAAGCTGCCGCCGCCGGCGTCCGTTCAAGTCTACGAACTCACCGCGTTCGGCTATGAGGCGGAGACCATCGTCAAGGAGCTCGGCCGCTGGGCGGCGCGCTCGCCCTTGCATGATCCGATGCTGCCCTTGTCGGTCGCCTCGATCATGATGTCATTCCGCACAATGTTCTCGGCCGAACGCGCGAAGGGCGAAACGGCTCGGCTCGGCTTCCGTTTCGGCGAGGACGCCTTCGTCATCGACGTGCATCCTCGCGGCCTGAGCTCGTCGCGGTCTGAGCCACAGGGTTGCGACGTGGTCGTCACGACGGACCCGATGTCGCTCGCATCCGTCGTCTATGGGGGGCGTCCGATTGCGGACGCCGAGGCGGCTGACGTAGTGTCGGTCTTGGGCGACCGCCCGGTGTTCGAGCGCTTCGCGAACTGGTTCCCGCTGCCAGCGAAGATGGGATAGGCAGCGTCCTGCATCAGCGGAATGCGCCTCTGCTCTCCGCAGGCACAATCAGCGACGCGCGCGGGATGCGTTCAGCGCTACCGCAGCCCGGAACAGCGTCTTAAAGGCCTCCGCGTCGATCACCTCTCCTTCGCGGAGGTCAATGGCGCGCCTGGCGTTGCCGTCGAGGCTGGAGTTAAGGAGGCCGGCAGGATCGGGAAGCGCCGCGCCCCGGGCGAAGGTCAGCTTCACCTTGTCCTTATAGGTCTCGCTGGTGCAGACGAGGCCGTCA
>JBOFFB010000211.1:0-6165 GCA_051648385.1 Allobosea sp. | reverse complement strand
TGCCAGGCGCTCTGCTGCGCGGACTGTGTATCTGCCAAAGCCCCCTCTCCCCTTGCGGGAGAGGTACGGAGAGGGGTCGCACGGCTTGCGCCGCATAAACGAACCGGACGGATATTCAAAGACTTGGCGCCACCCCTCTCCCTAACCCTCTCCCACAAGGGGAGAGGGAACTTGAGCGGCGGACATGCGTCATGGCGCGCGCAATGACACATACATATTTTACATATCAACAAATTTACAAAAGTAAAACTTACTCACACGGACCTTTGCTCGAAAATGTCTGACTTGTGTCGCATGTTGCGTTGCAGCACAGATGATCCATCACAACGGCACGGAAACTACCGAGGTGATCGGCATTGTCCGAGGGTTGTAAAATCTCTGTATGAGCTACGCAAGGATACGAACATGAGCAAGATGACATTCAAGGACCTCGTTCCCTCCGCCCCCGAAGGCCGCTACGACGGCATTCGCCGCACTTACACTGCGGAAGACGCGGCCAAGCTGCGCGGCTCATTTCCGATTGCTCACACGCTGGCCGAGCGCGGTGCGAACAAGCTCTGGCAGCTTCTGCACACCGAGCCGTTCGTCAACACGCTGGGCGCGATGACTGGCAACCAGGCCATGCAGCAGGTCCGCGCAGGCCTCAAGGCCATCTACCTCTCGGGCTGGCAGGTCGCGGCGGATTCGAACACGGCGTCTGCGATGTATCCAGACCAGTCGCTTTACCCTGCCAACGCCGCGCCCGAACTTTGCCGCCGCATCAACCGCACCTTGCAGCGCGCCGACCAGATCGAGCACGCCGAGGGCGGCGCCAAGCGCGACTGGTTCGCGCCAATCATTGCCGACGCGGAAGCCGGCTTTGGTGGTCCGCTCAACGCCTTCGAGATCATGAAGGCCTTCATCGAGGCAGGCGCATCCGGCGTCCACTTCGAGGACCAGTTGGCGTCCGAGAAGAAGTGCGGCCATCTTGGCGGCAAGGTGCTGATCCCGACCGCCGCCCATGAGCGCAACCTCACGGCCGCCCGCCTCGCAGCCGACGTGATGGGCACGCCGACACTTGTGATTGCCCGCACTGATGCTGAATCGGCCCGGCTGATCACTTCGGATGTCGACGAGCGTGACCGCGAGTTCATCGAAGCCGACAGCCGCACGCCGGAAGGGTTCTTCCGCTTGAAGGAAGGCACAGGGCTTGATCATTGCATCAAGCGTGGCCGCGCCTTTGCCGATGTCGCCGACCTGCTCTGGTGGGAAACCTCGCACCCTGACCTCGACGACGCGCGCAAGTTTGCGGAGGCAATCCACAAGACCCATCCGGGCAAGCTACTCGCTTACAACTGCTCACCGTCGTTCAACTGGAAGAAGAAGCTCGACGATGCGACCATCGCCAAGTTCCAGCGCGAACTTGGGGCCATGGGCTACAAGTTCCAGTTCGTGACGCTGGCAGGTTTCCACTCGCTCAACCTGTCGATGTTCGATCTGGCCGATGGCTATCGTGATCGCGGCATGGCGGCTTACTCGGAAATGCAGCAGCGCGAGTTTGCTGCCGAGGCGCGAGGCTTCACCGCCACCCGCCACCAGCGCGAAGTCGGCACCGGCTACTTCGACCAGGTCGCCGTGACCATCTCGGCTGGGCAATCGTCAACCACGGCGATGAAGGAATCGACCGAGACCGACCAGTTCAAAGCCGGTAGGCCGAAGCTGCAGGCGGCAGAGTGATCGCAAAAACAGTGTCATCACCGGGCTTGTCCCGGTGATCTCGACCACTCACAGCAACGCGCCCTTCCCGCTGAGATGACCGGCACAAGGCCGGTCATGACACTGCAGGGCTTGTTGTATCCACCCCCCAACTCGGACCGCGGCCCCCATACCCGCGCCTAGAGGAGAACGACGATGACCAAGGCCAATGTGAAAGAACGTGCCGAGAGCTTCGCCTCCAGCATGAATGACGAGCAGAAGATGGCGATCAGGATGCTGGCAAACGACCTGCACCGGCTCAATGCCTCGGTGATGAAGGCCGTCGATGCCGGCCTGTCGGTCGAGCTGCAGCGCTCGGCACGCCACCACCATGATGGCGGTTTCTGGGGCGATTTGCTGACGCCCATCGTCGTGAAGCAGAAGTAATCTGCACACGGCCACGTTTGAGGAAACGCACAAGACCTCCGCCACTCTCATGTGTGGCGGAGGTCTGCCTTTTTGTCCTCGTTGGCGCTCTTCGTCCCAGATTTTTTTGCCGTTAACGATTTTTACCAAGTAATTCTTGAGACTTCGATGGCGCTCTGGAGAGGTCAGTCTATTCAGGGGTGCATCATGTCGCGTATTGCAGTGCTTTCAGCGTTGTTGATTGCCATCTCGGTCATCCCGGCTGAAGCCAAACGCTTTCGGTCGTTGCCTGGCACCAAGCCAAGCCAAACAACCGCACCGTCCCCGTCTGCTGCCGCGAAGCCCGTTGCAACACCAGCAATTGCAGCGCCTGCTCGGACACGTCCGCCTATAGTGATCTTTGGCGCAACCGGAGGTTCTTCGGCAACTTCTGCGGCGGATGCCGAAATGCAGCGGAAGGCACTTCGTGATACCGCTTGGTCGAGCGGTTCAAAGGCAGAGCCAACAAACAACATCAAGCCCGTCAATATACCCAACCCCGATGCCCGACAGCTGCCAATTCTTGGGCTTGGAGGCGGCGACACACGCCCAGTCAAAGGTTTCGCGAGTCTGAATTGAAGCTGCAGCGGCCACAGGTTTAACTTGCAATGCCATTGCGACAAAGCCAAAGCCAAATGCATGCTCAGTCTTCATCCCCCCACCATCGTTTTCGATCTCGACGGCACGCTGGCCGAGACCGCCCCTGACATCATCGGCACGCTGAACGTCGTGCTGGAGCGCGAGGGGCTGGCTCCCCTGCCCGTCACGAAAGCACGCGATCTGGTCGGCGCAGGCGCGCGGGCGCTGATCGAACGCGGCTTTCAAGTCTATGGACAGCCTTTGTCGGCGAAGAAGCTTGAGGAATTGTTCGAGGTCTTCCTTGAGGTCTATGCCGGTCGCGTGGCCGATGCGTCGCACCTCTATGACGGCGTGCTTGGTGCACTCGATGCACTTGCGGCCAACGGCCACAAGCTTGCAGTCTGCACCAACAAGCCGGAACGGCACTCGCTGCTGCTGCTCGAAGCACTTGGCGTGACCAAACGCTTTGCCGCCATCGCCGGGCGCGACACCTATCCGTTCTTCAAGCCCGATGCGCGCCACCTGACGCTGACCATCGAAGCGGCTGGCGGTGACGTACGCCGCGCCATCATGATCGGGGACTCGCGCACCGATATCCAGACAGCGCGCAATGCCGGCGTGCCGGTGATCTGCGTGCCGTTTGGCTATACGGATGTACCAATCGAGACATTGGAGCCGGATCTGGTGATCCAGCACTTTGACGAACTGGTCGAGGCGGTGGCGCATACGACGCGTGTATTTGCCTGATCAGGCTGCAGTTGCGCCTGGCGAGGGCCAAGCCCACGGATTGGCCTCCAGTCGCTTCTCGCGATAGGCCACGATGTCGGCGGTGTGGCGCAAGGTGAGGTCGATGTCGTCCCAGCCGTTGAGCAGTTGCAAGCGGCGCACCGGGTCGACAGCAAAGCGACAAACGAGCGTTCCACTGGCGATGACCAGGGCGTCGAGATCGACAGTCAGAATTCCGCCTTGTGCAAAAATCGCCAGAAGAGCCTCCACATCCGCCTCGCTGACCTGAGCAGGCAACAGGCCGTTCTTGACGGCGTTGGAGGCGAAGATATCGCCGAACGACGGCGCGATGACGCAACGGATGCCGTAGTCCCAGAGCGCATAGACCGCCGCCTCACGCGAGGACCCGGTGCCGAAGTTGCGGCGAGCCACGAGGATTGCAGCGCCTGCGTGGGCAGGCTGGTTGAGCACGAAATCGGGGTTTAGCGCGCCATCGGCGGCAACACGCAGATCATGCAGCAAGAAGCCGCCATAGCCGTCAGCCCGCGAACGCTTCATGAAACGCGCCGGGATCAGCTGGTCAGTGTCGACGTTGGCGAGGCCAAGCGGGCAGGCCCTGGCGGTCAACGTGGTGAAGCGCTCCATGATCAGTCCTCCAGCGGCGGTAAATCGCGCACATCCGTGAGGTGTCCGGTGATGGCGGCAGCGGCGACCATTGCGGGTGACATCAGGTGCGTGCGTGCGCCCTGCCCCTGTCGGCCACGGAAATTGCGGTTGGTGGTCGAGGCACAGCGTTCGCCGGAGGCAACCAGATCGCCATTCATGCCAACGCACATCGAGCAGCCGGACTCGGCCCATGTCAGCCCGGCATCGATGAAGATGCGGTCCAGCCCCTCGGCTTCAGCGGCGCGCTTCACCACACTGGAACCCGGCGAGATCAGCCCCGGCACAACAGCCTTGCGTCCGTTCAGCACGGCAGCCGCAGCACGCAAATCCTCCAGCCGCGCATTGGTGCACGAGCCGATGAAGACGCGGTCGATCTTCACCTCGCTCAGCTTCTGACCGGGCGCGATGGCCATGTAGTCGAGCGCATCGCGGACGTAGGCCAGCCGCTCGCCACTTTCCCCGTCGAGCAACGGCGCGCGGGCACCGACCGGCAGCGCATCCTCGGGGCTTACCCCCCATGTCACGGTCGGCGCGACAGCACTGCCGTCGATGGTCACCTCTCGGTCGAAGGCGGCACCATCGTCAGTGACGAGTTCTCGCCACGCGGCGATGGCGGCATCTAGTGCCTCGCCTTGCGGCGCATAAGTCCGCCCACGAACCCACGCAAATGTGGTCTCGTCAGGCCCGACCATCGCACAGCGTGCGCCGGCCTCGATGGACATGTTGCAGAGCGTGAGCCGCCCCTCCATCGACAGCGCGGAGATGGCAGGCCCGGCATATTCGAGTGCATGCCCCTGCGCGCCGTTGGTGCCAACGCGGGCAATCACATTCAGCGCCAGATCCTTGGCGGTGATGTGGTGCCCAAGCGCGCCGGTGACGGTGATGCGCATGCGCTTCGGCTTTCGCTGCCACAGCGTCTGCGTCATCAGCACGTGTGCCACCTCGGACGCGCCGATGCCGAACGCATACGCCCCGAACGCGCCATGGGTCGAAGTGTGACTGTCCCCACAGACGATCAGCAGCCCCGGCAGCGTCAGGCCCTGTTCAGGGCCAACCACATGCACGATGCCCTGTGCCGGATCATCAAGCCCGAACAGGCGGAAATTGTGTTTCGCCGCGTTGCCGGTTAGCCGCTCGACCATGCCGGCCACTTCCGGATCGGCGATGATGGGCCGCCCGCGCGTCGGCACGTAGTGATCCGCGATGCCATAGGTCAGGCCCGGTTCGGCCACCGACGCCTCGCGTTTGTCGAGCTGGCGGAAAGCGTGGTGCGAGCCTTCGTGCACGAAATGCCGGTCAACCCAGAGCAGCGCCTCGCCATCCTCGCGCACAGCGACGACATGGGCGTCCCAGAGTTTATCGAACAGGGTGCGTGGCATGGTCATGCCGCCTGAACTTCGCCGAGCATCTCGGCAATGCTGGCGACGCGGCCCACCGGGCGCAAGGCGTTGATGGCGGTGTCGTGCACTGTCGGCGAGAACGCAGCGCAGCCATCTTCCAGCACCACTGCATCGATATCGCGCACATGGGCATCGCGCACAGTGGACGCCACGCCACCGTTGGTGACGATGCCACAGACCAGCAGCCGCGTGAGCCCAAGCTTCCTGATCACCCATTCGAGCCGCGTCATGTAAAATGCGGAATATGCCACCTTCTCGACCGCGACATCGACCGGCTGAAGCTCATCGACCGTGGCATTGCCCCACGAACCGGGCGCGAAGTCACCAGCTTTCAGAAATGGTCGCAACTGCTTGAGATGCGGCGAAATCAGCGGCTCAGCCCCCCGCCCCGGCACCAGCGTGAACTGCGTCGCGATGACGAGGCCGCCCTTGGCCTTCAGCGCATCCATCAGCGGCCTGATCCGCGCAGGCAGCGCCGCGATCTCGGGCGCGGACTGCCCGCCGCGCGCATAGGCACCATCCGGATGGATGAAATCGTTCTGGAGGTCGCAGATGAGAAGGGCGGTGGTGGCGGGGTCAAATGTCGATTGCGCCATCACGTCCGCTCCACAATCAGGTTGCCGAAGCCGTCGACCCTTGCCACCAGCCCCGGATC
>JBOFFB010000210.1:0-3663 GCA_051648385.1 Allobosea sp. | reverse complement strand
TGGCTGGTCCTGCGGCTTGCACCATCAGAAAAGCGATCCCGGACCTCATCGTGATGGACTGGCAGACGCACAAACTCTGGGATCGTTTTTGGCTAATCGTCGCGCTGTTCACGTTCCTTGCGACGATCGCCATTGAGGCCATGGGATGGTTTGGATATGTCCCACGCCATCTACGCTGAGCTATTCGAACAAAGACGCCATCACCGATACAACAATACCGGCACTTTGCAGGACCGGATCAACTCGGTCGTCGTCGAACCGATCATCAAGCTGCGAATGCGCGAATGGCCATAGGCACCCATGATGAGGAGATGGAAACTTTCTTGTTCGACCATTGCCGCAATGGCCTTGTCGGGCTGGCCTGTCACGAAGCGCAGCTCGGCTTGGTGTCCACCAGCCTTGAGTTGCGCAACCGCGCTTTCCAGTTTGCGCTTCATCTCGGGCTGATCATCACCCACGGTGACCAGATGCAGCATGACACCGGCCAACAAAGGCGAGCGAGAGAGCTGGTCGACAGCCTTCAGCGCGCTTGCGCCGCCATCAAAGGCGATCAGCGCCTTTGTGATGGGTTTGAATGCACGCGCTGCCACCAGGATGGGCTTGTGGCTGGCACGGACGACCCGCTCGAAGTTCGAGCCCAGATGCCCCTTGGCGAAATCTGCCGCCTCGCCGCGTTTGCCGATGACGATCAGGTCCGCCGTGGCCTCCTTCTCGGCCAATGTGTCGAGCAGATCGCCATGGCGCAGCGTCGATGTGACGTCGGTTGTGCCCGCCAACTCGATGCGCGCCTTTGCGTCGTCAAGCGCCAGCCGTCCACGTTTCTGGATCAGCTTGGCGCGCTCGGCGTCGAGCGCTGCCAGTTCCGCCAGCAGCGTCGCTTGCGCATCGGCGGCGATGTTGCCGCTGAGGTCGCTGGAACCAGCCTCGCGTCGGCCTAGCACTTGCAGCAGTTCAACGGAGGCAGAGAGACGCTTTGCCGCCCAGGCGGCATGATCGGCGACGCTGTGTGAGTAGATCGAGCCGTCGATGCAGGCGATGATCCGGGACATGGGCATTTCCCCTCAAGGTTGTTGTTGGGCGGGCGTTTCTTGGTCAGTGGCTCATCAGCTTGTCGAGCGCGCCTGGCTTGTCGTGGATCGCGAGCTTGTCGACGATGGTCTCGCTCGCCTGGTTGAGGCCGATGATCTCGACCTCGGCACCTTCGCGGCGAAACTTGAGCACCACCATGTCGAGCGCCGCGACGCTGGAAATGTCCCAGATATGGGCTACGCTCACATCGATGACGACCTTTTCCAAGGCCTCCTTGAAGTCGAAGGCAGCCGTGAAATCATCTGCCGAGGCGAAGAACAGCTGTCCGTCGACGCGGTAGGTTCGCGCCTTGCCATCGGCGGAGAGTTCGGATGTGATAGCAAAGAGCTGCGCGATCTTCCACGCGAAGAATATGCCCGACAACAGCACGCCCAGCAGCACGCCGATGGCGAGGTTATGGGTGAACACCACGCCCGCGACTGTCGCCAGCATGACAATGCTGGACGAGCGTGGATGGGTGCGCAGGTTGGAAAGCGACGCCCATGAGAAGGTGCCGATCGCGACCATGATCATGATCGCCACCAGTGCCGGCATCGGGATCTGCTTCACCCAGGGGCCAAGCACCACGATCAGGAATAATAGAATAACGCCGGAAGCGAAACTGGACAGGCGACCTCGGCCGCCAGACTTTATGTTGATCACGGACTGGCCGATCATGGCGCAGCCGGCCATGCCGCCCATGAAGCCGGTGACCAGGTTGGCCGCGCCCTGCCCCACACATTCGCGGTTCTTGTCGCTGGGCGTGTCGGTGAGATCGTCGACGATCTGCGCCGTCATCAGGGATTCCAGCAATCCCACTGCTGCCACCGCGACCGAATACGGCAGGATGATCATAAAGGTCTGAAACGTTAGTGGGATGTTCGGCAGGAAGAAGATCGGCAGCGTGGACGGTAATTCGCCCATGTCCCCGACTGTGCGGACGTTCAACCCCAGCGCGATGGCGGCGACCGTCAGCACCACGATGCAGACCAATGGCGATGGAATGGCTTTCGTCAGGTACGGAAAACCGTAGATGATGGCGAGACCCGCCGCGACCATGGCGTAGGTCAGCCAGGTCACGCCGGTCAGTTCCGGCAACTGCGCCATGAAGATCAGGATGGCGAGCGCATTGACGAAGCCGGTCATCACCGATTTCGAGACGAAGCGCATGACGTAGCCAAGCTTCAGAAATCCAGCGATGATTTGGAGAAGTCCAGCCAGCACCGTCGCGGCGAGCAGATATTGCAACCCATGATCTTTGACAAGCGTGATCATCAATACGGCGGTGGCCGCCGTCGCGGCGGAAATCATGCCGGGTCGGCCGCCAACGATCGCCGTGATCACCGCGATCGAGAACGAAGCGTAAAGCCCGACCTTGGGATCGACACCCGCAATGATCGAAAAGGCGATGGCTTCGGGGATCAGCGCGAGCGCAACAACCATCCCGGCGAGCAGGTCAGCACGGATGTTGCCGAGCCAATCCTGGCGCAGCGTGGACAAACGAAAATCGAACATGAACAATATAGACCTTCTGGAAACATAAGCAGGGAGTGCACCACCACATGAAGCGACACGAACACAGCAAAGCCCCGCTGGTTAAGGCGGCGCAGCACGTCTGATCGTTGTGGTTACGGCGGGCTCACGCGCTCGATATCTCCATAAAGTACACGCCGGTATGTTGCATTGCACAAAACAGACTTAGTCGGGAACTTGCTCTGCGGCAAGCGCATTCGCCTTTGCGGCTCACCCTAGGCGAAAAGCGATCAGCCGACTTCCCCCGCTCACGGCGATGATCCCACGTCAAACCGCAGTCCTGTTCAGGTCAAGCAGTTTCAGGCCGACAATCCCCGCCACGATCATTACGAAACACAGCAGGCGCAACACGCTCCGGTCCTCGCCCAGCATGACGATGCCGTAACAGGCTGTCCCGACCGCGCCGATGCCGACCCAGACCGCGTAGGCGGTTCCGATCGGGATGGTGCGGGTGGCGAGCGACAGCAGGTACATGCTGAGGGCGATGAACGCGACACAGAACAGGCTGGGCCAAAGGCGCGTGAACCCGTCAGTCTTTGGCATGGCTGCCGCATAGACGATTTCTGCGCATCCCGCTGCCAGAAGATAAAACCAGCCCAAAGCCCCTCCAAAGTTGATATTTGAGATGTGTTATTGCGTCTACTTATTCGAATTGCCGAAAATTGCACCCCGTCCTTCAAACTTACGAGAACAAGGCCCCGTGTAAAACGGGTGTCAGATTACACGCCTCACGCACACTGTCCTGACGCGTCGCTCCCGCGACCAAGCTCTATTCCGCGCCGCTGCGCTCTGCTCCACCAAGCCGCCGGTGTCTTCGCTGATTGCTCGAAACACGCCGTCTTGGCCCATGCGGGTGACGATCTTTCGCGCATGGATCCTTGCGCGCCAGGACTGGCGCTGAGTGGAGGGGAGCGGTGTTCCCCTCTTGTAACTTAAATCCCATCGCATCTGATATACTCATGGTTGCGGTGGCAGGCGGAAGACCGAGACCTTCGAGGGACACCAAGCCCGTAGGGGAGCAAGGGTCTTCGCCTGCCAATCCATCGACCCCGAACAGTCGCT
>JBOFFB010000209.1:0-4144 GCA_051648385.1 Allobosea sp. | reverse complement strand
CGAGGCTGCTGTGCGCTACGATCGTCAAGGCGATCAGCATCATGACGTTATCAGCGCCTTCATCAAATCGATCCGGGGTTCCGACGTCGACGCCGCCCTGCATTACCTGGCCCGAATGATCGTGGCTGGAGAAGACCCGCGTTTCATCGCGCGGCGGCTCATGGTCCATGCCAGCGAGGACGTCGGGCTGGCCGATCCCACCGCATTGCTCGCTGCGGTCGCTGCGGCTCACACCGTCGATATGGTCGGGATGCCGGAGGCTCGCCTGGCGCTGGCGCAGGCCACCATTCATCTGGCAACGGCTCCGAAGTCCAATGCCGTCATCGTCGGCATAGACGAAGCGATTTCGGATGTCCGGACCGGTGCTGTTGGGGCGGTGCCAGCCCACCTGAGATATGGCCGCTACGCGGGTGCAAGGGAATTGGGAAACGCCATCGGCTACCGCTACCCCCACGCCACTCCCGAAGGCGTCCTTGAACAGCAGTATCCGCCGGATGAACTGGTGGGAAAGAACTATTACCGTCCCACAAGACACGGCGGAGAGAGCGTGTTGCATGACCGCCTGCCGAAACTCCGCCACACCCTTCGCGGCGAGCCGAGCTAGTGGACGACCTCGATGCCATACTGCACCGACTTGGCCAACATCACTTCCGGGCAAAGTTCCGGCTGGTTGGCCGGGACAGTGAAATGGTTGGCCTTCGTGGGATCGCAACCATCCGCAAGCACGCCGAAGAACTGATCGAACAGCGGCTGGCTCCGGCCGAGCCGCACAAGGATGGCCGCCAGACACCCTACAGCGGGCATCCGGTATTCGTCGCCCAGCACGCCACCGCGACCTGTTGCCGAAACTGCCTTGAGCGCTGGCACAATATCCCAGCGGGGCAGACGCTCAGTGATGCCGAGCGTAGCTATGTGGTGGACGTGATTTGCCGCTGGATTGCCGGGCAATGCGCCGCTCAAGGTCAGCAGCCCCTATTGAATTCAAGCAAGGGTGCGAAACGCACCGATCTGATGAAAGGTGGTTCGAATGTCCAACGCCCTCGTTGAATCTGCTGCACTTGACGATCCAGTTCTCAAGGTAGCAACAATCGGCGTTTATGGCTTCGACGCCGGGTCGTTCTTGCATCGCCTCAAAAGCGCGAATGTCCGTCTTTTACTCGATGTGCGCCAGCGACGTGGCGTTCGCGGTTCTGACTACGCCTGGGCAAATTCCCGTCGGCTGCAAGCGTCTCTTGCCGACGCCATGATAGACTACGAACATCATCCCGAACTCGCCCCCACTACGGAGTTGCGCCATCTCCAGTATGCGGAGGACGACCGCCTTGGGGTAGGCAAACGCTCACGTCAGAAGCTCGCAAGCGAGTACGTCCGCCGTTACACTGACGAAATTCTTGACCTTGCCGACCTTACGGCGATTTATTCGGGGTTGCCCCAGGATGGCGTAGCGGCATTGTTTTGCGTTGAGTGCAGTCACGAGGCCTGTCACCGGTCCTTGATTGCACAAAGGTTGAGCGCCTTGCACGGGGTCGTGATCGACCACCTGAGACCATTGCGTGGTTAGGGGCACCTCAGGCACCGCGCCCGGAAAGCCTGCACCGAAAGGTCAAACGTATAGCTTTGCTCCATCAGGCAAGAGCCTGACGATGAAGTCGTTTTCGCCGTTGGCCTCCAGACTTAGGGCGCCAGACCGGTGAAGGGTCTGCAGAACATCGATCAATCTGGGTCCGAGGGCGGATTGTGTCCGGCCCGACTTTTGTGCGAGGTGCCGGGTCAATACGGCACCCGTCACCTCGCCGCCAAATCGCTCGACCAGAACCCTCAGCACGAGTTGCTCTTGGGCCTCAAAGCTGAGCGGCGCGACAACCGGCAGCCCATCCGCATCTATCGCAGCGCGCAAAGCCGGACGCAACGGTGTGGGATCGACAGGCTGCGGGCGAAGGCCGCCACCTCGATTTGCCCTTGCGGAAGTCACGTGCGTTCTCTCCTTACAAACCATCCAACCAACGGCAGAATGCCCGGTCGGGTCTGTTTTTGAGGATCAATATGGCTTCAATGCGTCGGCCTTGGGGTCATAAGGCGGTGCAGCGATCATTGTGCCCCGACTTCGGCTGAGTGCAAAGTTTTTCGAACAACGGCCCAACCAGATCAATTCGGACGGAAACGGTCGGGGACGAGATTCTCGCGTGCGACTTCAAGTACCAGATTGCCAAGGCGGCTGAGGATTTCGCTCGACTGCATGGCTGCCTGCCAGTGCAACGCGATGCTGACCTTCTTGCCGGGGCTAAGCTCTACCAGTTCACCACGCTGGATGAGGGGGTTGCCGGCAATGCTTGGCACCAGGCCCCAACCGGCGCCGTTCAGACAGCATGATAGGTATCCCTCATACGAAGGAACATAGTGGATGGAGAGCGGAACCGTTGCCCCAAAGCAGATCGCCATCCACTGATCCTGGATCGTGTCCTTGCGATTGAACGCCACAGAGATGGAGTTCCGCAGGGCCTCAAGGGAAACGCCGTCTGCAAATTGGGTCCGGTACAGTTCGGGCGACGCAACGGCGACGTAGTCCATCGACCCCAGCGAGATGATCTTGCACCCCTGAACAGGCGTCTCCAGCGTGGTGATGACGGCGAGGGCGTCGCCGGATCTGAGGCTGGATTCCGTGTGCTCCTGATCGTCGGGAAGAATGTCGAAGCGGATGCCAAGTTCCTTCGTTGCCAACTTGATCAGCTTTGGAAACCAGGTTGCCAGACTATCGTTGTTCACCCCGATGCGGACCGTGGCAGCAACGTTCTCCTCGCCGCCGACCAGCGCGCGCATCCGCTCGGCCAGTTCCTGCTGCAGAAGACCCACCTGTTCGACATGACGGAAGAACTGCAAGCCGGCCTCAGTCGGGACGCATGGCCTGCCGCGCGCGACAAGCACCACACCAACCTTTTCCTCTAACTGCTTGATTCTCTGACTGACCGCAGATTGCGTCACCTTCATCGACTTTGCCGCCGCTTCAAAGCTTCCTTCGCGGATGACAGCCGCGAGGATCGTCAGTGAATCATAGTCAAAGCGTGACATCTTTGCCCCCTAAGCATAAGAAATGCTTATGCCACGCAACACACAATAACGCAGAAGCCCAATAAATGCAAAGGTGAGGGCTGTTCTTGCATAAGTTGTGCTCATGTATGGTAGCGCAGAGGTGAACAATGCGCCGGAAGTCTTTAGTTTGTTGAACAATTTGGGTAAAGTTAAGGCGGCATGGAGGGGGGAAGCATGTCCGGTCGGGTTTTGAGAAGAGCATATATTCGGCCGTTTCTGGGTCTGGAACGCTACCGCAGGATGAACGCATGGTTGATTGTTGCCGGCTACGTCGGCCTCATCCTCGCATCAATCCTCTTAGGTAGCTACCTGCTGTCGCTTCCGCTTTCAGCCTGGACGGTGGCAGGCGCGATCGCCACGGCGACCTTCATCGGCACCCGTCTGCGGGGCATCAACAACATCGTTCATGAATGCAGCCATGCGACCTTCGCCGAAGACCGATCGGACAATGTGACGATCGGGCGGTTTTGCACCGCTCTGCTGCTGAAATCCTTCCGCAAGTACCGTGACGACCATCTGTCGCACCATGCCCACAACGGCGATTACGAACATGACGCGGAATTCGGCCTGATCGAGAAGTTCGGGCTGCATGATCCGCTCACCCCGCGGACGATCCTGCGCCATGTCTTCGTGCCACTGACCGGGCGACACTTGCCGCTCTACACCAGCATCAACCTCTCGGCTGAGGATGGCCGACTGTTCCAGGGTCTCAAGCTTGCGCTTCTTGGTGCGATGGCAATCTTCCTGCTGCTTGAACCAGTGGCCGCGCTTGCCTTCGTCATCCTGCCGCTCTTCTACATCTATCCGACGCTCAACTTCTGGACAGACTGCCTGGATCATGCCGGGCTGGTGGGCGCGAAAGACGAGATCGAAGCCTCGCGCAATGTGCTGGCACCAACGCTGGTGCGGCTCATCTTCTTTCCGCGCAACGACTCCTATCACCTTGTACATCATCTCTTCCCGCAGATTCCGGCACGGCACCTGCATAAGGCCCATCAAGAGCTGAGCCGGGACCCGAGCTACCGTCGCTTGCCCGCTGCCGTGGGTCGAATCGATC
>JBOFFB010000208.1:0-2520 GCA_051648385.1 Allobosea sp. | reverse complement strand
CCACCAATGCCGAAAAGACCAAAGGCCGCTCGATGATCATCATCGGCGCTGCCATGAACCACTGGTTTCATGCCGACATGAACTATCGCGGCGTGATCAACATGCTGGTGATGTGCGGCTGCGTCGGCCAGTCAGGCGGTGGCTGGGCCCACTATGTCGGTCAGGAAAAGCTGCGCCCGCAGGCTGGCTGGGCACCTCTGGCCTTCGCGCTCGATTGGGGCCGCCCGCCACGTCAGCAAAACTCGACCTCGGCGTTTTATGCCCACACCGACCAGTGGCGCTACGAGACCATGAATGTCGGCGATCTGGTGTCGCCGACCGCACCAGCAGGGCCGGGGAAGGATGGCACGTGGGATGGTGCGATCATCGATTACAACATCCGGGCCGAGCGCATGGGCTGGTTGCCGTCCGCGCCGCAATTGCAGACCAACCCGCTGCAGGTGGCCAAGGACGCAGCTGCCTCCGGCATGGAAGCCAAGGACTATGTCGCGAAGTCGTTGAAAGACGGCTCGCTGAAGATGTCCTGCGAAGACCCGGACAATCCGAAGAACTGGCCACGCAACCTGTTTGTCTGGCGCTCCAACCTGCTCGGCTCGTCGGGCAAGGGCCACGAGTATTTCCTCAAGCACCTGCTCGGCACCACCCACGGCGTGCTCGGCAAGGATCTGGGCGACGAGGGCAGAGCTAAAGCCAAGGAAGCCGTCTGGCATGATCATGCGCCCGAAGGAAAGCTTGACCTTCTCGTCACGCTCGATTTCCGCATGTCGACCACTTGCGTCTACTCCGACATCGTTCTGCCGACAGCCACTTGGTACGAGAAGAACGATCTCAACACCTCTGACATGCACCCCTTCATCCACCCGCTGACCAGTGCGGTGGACCCTGTGTGGGAGGCGCGCTCCGATTGGGAGATCTACAAGGCCATCGCCAAGGCCTTTTCCAAGGTCGCGCCAGAGGTTCTGGGCGTCGAGAAGGACGTCGTTCTCAACCCGATAAAGCACGACAGCGCCAACGAGATCGCGCAACCCTTTGATCCCCGCGACTGGAAGAAGGGGGAGTGCGAACCGATCCCTGGCAAGACCATGCCAACGGTTACGGTTGTCGAGCGTGACTATCCGCATGTCTATGAGCGCTTCACCGCCATCGGCCCGCTGATGGAAAGCATCGGCAACGGCATCAAGGGCATGGCGTGGAAAACCGGCCATGAAGTGCAGCACCTGAAGGAACTCAACGGCGTCCACACTGAAGGTGCCAACAAGGGCATGGCGAAGATCGTCACCGACATCGACGCCACCGAGATGATCCTGATGATGGCGCCCGAAACCAATGGCGAAGTCGCCGTCAGGGCGTGGCAGGCGCTGGGCAAGACCACTGGCCGCGAGCATGCGCATCTCGCATTGCCCAAGGAAGACGAGAAGATCCGCTTCCGCGATGTGGTCTCGCAGCCGCGCAAGATCATCTCGGCACCGACCTGGTCGGGGCTGGAGAGCGAGAAGGTCTGCTACAACGCCGGCTATACCAACGTCCATGAACTGATCCCGTGGCGCACGCTGACCGGTCGTCAGCAGCTCTACCAGGACCATCTCTGGATGCGGGCCTTCGGTGCTTCGCTGTGCGTCTATCGCCCGCCGGTCGACCTGCGCACCATCGCGCCGGTGATCGATCTCAAGCCCAATGGCGAAAAGCAGATCGTGCTGAATTTCATCACGCCGCACCAGAAATGGGGCATCCACTCGACCTACACCGACAATCTGCTGATGCTGACGCTCTCGCGCGGCGGACCGATCGTCTGGTTGTCGGAGGATGACGCGAAGTCTGCCGGCATCGTCGATAACGACTGGGTCGAGGCCTACAACTCCAACGGCGCATTGGTGGCCCGTGCCGTCGTCTCACAGCGCATGAAGAACGGCACGCTCTTCATGTACCACGCGCAGGAGAAGATCGTGAACGTGCCCGGCTCGGAGATGACTGGCAACCGTGGCGGCATCCACAACTCGGTGACACGTGCGGTGCTGAACCCGACGCACATGATCGGCGGCTATGCCCAGCTCGCTTACGACTTCAACTACTACGGCACCATCGGCACCAACCGCGACGAGTTCGTGGTGATCCGCAAGGTGAAGACCGTCGACTGGCTCGAACGGCCGCTCAACCGGCCCGAGCTTGCCGCCAACCCCACCCAGACAACCCTCACCGCAGCCGAGTGACAGGAGCAGAAATATGAAAATCCGCGCTCAAATTGCGATGGTACTCAACCTCGACAAGTGCATCGGCTGTCACACCTGCTCGGTGACGTGCAAGAACGTCTGGACCAACCGCGAAGGCATGGAATACGCCTGGTTCAACAACGTCGAGACCAAGCCCGGCATTGGTTATCCTAAGGATTGGGAGAACCAGAAAAAGTGGAAAGGCGGCTGGACGCGCAAGAAGAACGGCAAGATCGAGCCGCGCATCGGCGGCAAATGGCGCATCCTCGCCAACATCTTTGCCAACCCTGACTTGCCCGAGATCGACGACTAC
>JBOFFB010000207.1:0-7294 GCA_051648385.1 Allobosea sp. | reverse complement strand
CACGCAAGGCCATGGCGGTCAGCGATCTCATCCGTTTCGTTGCAGGTCCCGACGGTGTCTTGACGCCCGATATACGGCGCAAGTTGCCGGGTCGGGGCGTCTGGACGGCGTTGTCACGGGAGGCTGTCGAACGCGCCGTGGCGACCAAGGCTTTCCCTCGATCACTGAAGGCACCCGTCACCGTCTCGCAGCATCTCGCAGACGAGGTCGATCTGCTTCTTGTACGCGACGCGCTGCAATCACTGTCCTTCGCCAACAAGGCGGGGTTGGTGGTCACGGGTTTTGGCAAGGTCGAGGCCGTGCTTGGGGGCCTTGCCCGTGCCGCCGCCTGGATCGAAGCGACCGATGGAGCCGACGACGGCCGCCGCAAGTTGATGCAGGTGCTCAATCGCAGGCATGGCGACAGGGCAAGGAATATTCCCATCGCGGAATGTTTCACCAGCCATGATTTGGGGTTAGCCTTGGGCAGGGACGTTGTGATACACGCAGCGCTCAAAGACGGCGCAGCGGCGGGGGCTTTCCTCGATCGCTGGCGTCGGCTCGTGCATTTCCGGACGAGGTCGCTGTCAGAAGCGGTCGTGCCCGCAGGCGCAGATGAGTTTCAGAGTATGTAACCGCAGGACCCACATCGGAATGACCGATCCAAAAAACCCCGGCGACAAGACACTGACCGTGTCGCCGCCAAAGACCCTGACGTTGAAGCGCCCGCTCGAACAGAACACGGTGAAGCAGAGCTTCTCCCATGGCCGTTCGAACTCGGTCGTCGTCGAGGTCAAGCGCCGCATAACCGGCCCGGGCGACGTGGGGCACAAGCCCGTCGCCCCGCCCCGCGCACCTCAACCTGTGGTGCCAGTAGCGCCGCCGCCTGTGCAGCAGGCCCCGCCGACTGCTCCGGCCCCGCCCAAACCCGCCGCCGGCATGGTCTTGCGCACCTTGTCAGCCGACGAGCAGGATGCTCGTACACGTGCGCTGGCTGATAGCCGCAGCCGCGAGTCTGACGAGCGCCGCCGCGCCGAAGAAGACGCCCGCGCCCGTAGTCAACGCGAGGAACGCGAGCGCAGCGAGCGCGAAGCCGCTGCCGCCCGCTCCCGCGAGGAGGAAGAGCGCCGCCGCGCCGAGGATGATTTCCGCCGCCGAGGTCGCGACGACGCTGCCAGGCGCGTGACTGAGGAAGCCCAGCCCGTTCGCTCGTCGCAGCCGCCCGCCGGTCCAGGCGGTGCGCCGCGCAATGATGGCCGTCCGTTCCGCATGGATGGACGCCCGCCACGTATCGATGCACCCCGCGCCCCGCGTGAGGATCGCCCAGCACGTCCGGAGGGCGAACGTCCTGCCATGCGCAGCGACGCGCCTCGTCCAGAAAGCGGTTTTCGTCCTCGTCCTGAAGGCGGTGCCCCGCGCCCCGAGGGCGGCTTTCGTCCGCGGACGGACGGCCCGCGTCCCGAAGTTGGCTATCGTGGCACACGCCCTGACGGCGGCGCTCCGCGTCCCGAAGGTGGCTACCGTGGCCCGCGCCCCGATGGCGCAGGTCCACGGCCTGAGGGTGGTTTCCGCCCTCGCACAGATGGCGACGGTCCGCGCGGCCCGCGTCCGGCGGGTGGTTTTGGTGCGCCGGCAACCGGAGCGCGCATGCTGCGGACCAGCGCCGGTGAGGCCCCGCTTGATCTGAGCGCTCCGCGACGTTCCGCTCCCGGAGCCGGTCGCCCACGAACCGACGATGATGACCGCGCAGGCGTTCGTCGTGGTCCGGGCGGCGCACCCAAGCCCGGCAGCACCGAGGTTCGCGTCCCCAAGGTGGGTGACAAGAGCCGCGGTCGTCTGACGCTCACCAACGCGCTCGATGCCGATGCAGAGCGCATGCGTTCGGTCGCGGCCTTCCGTCGCCGTGTCCAGCGCATGAGTGGCAACCGCGGCAACAACGAGCCGAAGGAAAAGCTCTCCCGCGAGGTCATCGTCCCCGAGACGATCACCATTCAGGAACTCGCGAACCGCATGTCGGAACGTGCCGTCGATGTGATCCGCTTCCTGATGAAGCAGGGGCAGATGCTCAAGATCACCGATGTGGTCGATGCCGATACCGCGCAGCTTATCGCCGAAGACATGGGCCATACGGTCAAGCGCGTTGCTGAAGCCGACGTCATAACCGGTCTCTTCGTCGACGATGAAGATGATGGTGCACTGAGCCCGCGTCCTGCGGTTGTCACGATCATGGGCCATGTCGACCACGGCAAGACCTCGTTGCTCGATGCAATCCGCAAGACCAATGTCGTTTCCGGCGAAGCAGGCGGCATTACCCAACACATCGGGGCGTACCAGGTGGCAACACCGTCCGGCGCACGTGTCACCTTTATCGACACGCCCGGCCACGCGGCTTTCACCCAGATGCGTGCACGCGGTGCCAAGGTTACGGATATCGTGGTTCTGGTGGTTGCGGCGAACGATTCGGTCATGCCGCAGACAATCGAAGCGATCAACCACGCCAAGGCGGCCAAGGTGCCGCTGATCGTGGCGATCAACAAGATCGATTTGCCGGATGCCAAGCCCGAGCGGGTCAAGACCGACCTGCTCCAGCATGAGATCCAGGTTGAAAGCCTTGGTGGTGACGTCCTCGAGATCGAACTGTCGGCGAAGACACGCCTCAATCTCGATAAGCTGCTCGAAGCAATCGCGCTTCAGGCTGAACTCTTGAACCTGACAGCCAATCCTGACCGCCCGGCAGTGGGCACCGTGATCGAAGCCAAGCTTGACCGTGGCCGTGGCCCGGTGGCAACCGTGCTCGTCCAGCGTGGCACCTTGCGCACGGGTGACATTGTCGTGGCTGGTTCCGAATGGGGCCGCGTGCGCGCCCTGATCGGCGACACTGGTGCGACCATGAAGGAAGCGCCGCCGTCGCAACCGGTCGAGGTTCTTGGTTTCAACGGCACGCCTGAGGCCGGTGACCGCGTTGCCGTGGTCGCGTCCGAAGCACGTGCCCGTGAGATCACGGACTACAGCGTCCGCCAGAAGCGTGACATTGCCGCCGCCCGCGGCACGTCCGGCGCTGGCCGCTCGCTGGTCGACATGATGCGTGATCTGAAAGCCAGTGCTGGCCGCAAGGAATTCCCGCTGCTGGTCAAGGGTGACGTGCAAGGGTCGGTCGAAGCCATCGTCGGTGCGCTCGACAAACTTGGCAACGAGGAGGTTCGCTCGCGCGTGCTGCTTTCGGGCGTCGGCGGCATCAACGAGAGCGATATCACCCTGGCGCAAGCCTCGGGTGCCGTGGTCATCGGCTTCAACGTGCGCGCCAACAAGGAAGCGCGCGAGGCGGCTGAACGGGCCGGTGTCGAAATCCGTTATTACAACATCATCTACGATCTCGTGGACGATGTGAAGGCGGCGATGTCGGGCCTGCTTGCCCCAACCCTGCGCGAAACCATGCTGGGCACTGCGACCATGCTCGAGATCTTCAACATCACCAAGGTCGGCAAGATTGCCGGCTGCCGTGTGACCGAAGGCCTGATCGAGCGCGGACAGCACGTGCGCCTGATCCGTGAAAACACGGTCATCCACGAAGGCAAGCTTGCGACGCTCAAGCGCTTCAAGGATGACGTGAAGGAGGCTCAGGTTGGCCAGGAGTGCGGCATGTCCTTCGAGAAATACGAGGACATCCGCGCAGGTGACGTGGTCGAGTGTTACCGCGTCGAGGAGATCAAGCGCACGCTGTGAGGCGTGTGTTCATGATCACAGTTTTCAGCCCTGATCCAAGCGGTCAGGGCTTCTTTCCTTCTCACGTCCATCCGGTCCGAGCCCGGAGAGCGCATCATGGCAAAACCAGCATCCAGAACTCCAAAAGGCCCGACCCAGCGTCAGCTGCGCGTCGGCGAACTGATCCGGCATGAGGTTGCCGCAATCCTGACACGTGGCGAGATCCATGATCCGGTGCTGGCGAAGTATGTGATCTCGGTTACGCAGGTGCGTCTCTCGCCTGATCTGAAACTCGCCACCTGCTACATCATGCCGCTCGGCGGCATGGATGAAAAGCCGATCATCGCTGCGCTTGATAGCCACAAAAAGGTTCTGCGCAGCGAAATCGCACGCCGCGTCAACCTGAAGTTCTCACCAGAGTTGCGCTTCCGCCGCGATGAAGCCTTTGACGAAGGCTTGCGGATCGACCGGCTGCTCTACTCTGAGAAAGTCCAGCGCGATCTCAGGAAGCCGGTTGCCGAAGACGAGGATGAGGCGTGATGATTGACGATGCGCCTGCTGAGGTGCCTCAGACCGAGCCGCAACCCCGGCCGCGCCAAGAACAGCCGCGCCCGAAGAAGCGCGATGTCCATGGCTGGCTGATCCTCGACAAGCCGGTGGGCGAGACGTCCACGCACGCTGTTGCAATGGTCAAGCGCACCTTTCACGCCAAGAAGGCTGGCCATGCCGGCACACTCGACCCACTGGCCTCCGGCATTCTGCCGATCGCCATGGGTGAAGCCACCAAGACGGTGCCGTTCGTGATGGATGGCCGCAAGGCCTATCGCTTTACAGTGACCTGGGGGTCGCAGACGACCACCGATGACGCCGAAGGCTCGGTGACCGATTCGAGTGATAGAAGGCCGACCCAAGCCGAGATCGAAGCGATCCTGCCGCGCTTCACCGGAACTGTCATGCAGGTGCCGCCCAAGTTCTCAGCCATCAAGATCGCTGGTGAGCGCGCCTATGATCTCGCCCGCGACGGTGAGGATGTGGTCCTGGAAGCGCGACCTGTCGAAATCGATGCGCTGTCATTGGCCTCCCATGAGGGCGAGACGTCGACTTTCGAGGCCGAATGCGGCAAGGGTACCTATGTGCGAGCGCTGGCGCGCGATTTCGGCCGCCTGCTCGGTTGTTTCGGGCATGTAACGGCCTTGCGCCGCACCCGCGTCGGCCCGTTCACGGAAGCCGATTCAACGCCGTTGGCGCTGCTCGACGAAGCCCGTCGCGATGGCACAGATGTGCTGCATCTTGTGACGTCGGTGGACAGTGCGCTCGGCGAGATCCCCGCTGTCCAAGTCAGCCGCAACGATGCGGGCAGGCTCGGGCGCGGACAATCATGCCTGCTGCGCGGGGCAGATGCGCCCATCGAAGCAGCCGCCGTCGCGGTATTTTCGCAAGGCCAGCTCATCGCCATCGGCGAAGTGATCCACGGCGAGTTGCACCCCCGCCGTGTCTTCCATCTTGGCTGACCGGGCGGTTCCGCGCCAGGTCAAGTCGCAGTCAGTCAGCGAGCCGCTGTGACCATGATCTCGACCTTGTAGTCGGGTGTGGCAAGGTCGGCGCGAACGGTTGCGCGGGCAGGGGTATGGCCCTTGACCACCCATCCGTCCCAGACAGCGTTCATTTCGCCAAAGGTCGCCATGTCGGTCAACCAGATGTTGGCACTGAGCAGCTTGCTTTTGTCTGAGCCGGCTTCGATCAGGCGCGCCTCGATCTGCGCCAGTATGTCCTTGGTCTGCTCGCTGACCGAGGTCCCCTTGGGATTGCTGGCGACATGGCCGGCGAGATAGACAGTGTTGCCATTCGCGACGGCCATGCTCATGCGTGGGCCGACACCAAAACGTTCGATGCTCATCGAAATTCCTCATGTGTCTGGAGAAAGGGAGACGACCAATTCCGTAGTGCATCGGGCGAGGCAGAGCAAACCTGTTCAGCCTGCGATAACGATCCACCCGCCCCATATGGCCGCATAGCGGGCACATTTGCCGATACCGACAAGGATCGCAAATGCGCCGAGCGGATAGCGCAATAACCCCGCTGCTATGGTGCCAAGGTCACCCACCCCCGGCACCCACGAGAACAGCAACGCCAGCCAGCCAAAGCGGTGGAACAGATGCTCCCCCTTGGCCAGCGTGGCCTCATCAGGCCTCAGCCGATCCGGCAAGCGTTCGATGCCCCCATCGGCAATTATTTTGCCGACCCACCAGTTTACCATCGAGCCAAGGGTATTGAAAATGGTGGCAACGCCAAGCAACACAACCGGATTGAGATGTTCGCGATGCAGCAACCCCGCGAAGGTTGCCTCCGACGGGAACGGCAGGATGGTCGCCGCGAGGAAAGCCGAGGCGGCCATCGTGGCAAGGGAGAGGAGTGTTTCAAGCATGGTCGCTGTCATTGCGAGCGCAGCGAAGCAATCCAGGATCGCGGCGCATTGAGGCTGGTTTGCTTCGCGTTGCTCGCAATGACGATCCGTGCTTCACAGTCGTCTCAGCGCCACGTCCTGAATCCGGTGGCTTGCGCCTTTGGTCAGGATCAGGCTGGCACGCTGGCGTGTAGGCAGGATGTTCTCGCGCAGGTTGGGCAGGTTGATCCGGTCCCATAGTCCTTCTGCGATTTCCAGCGCTTCAGCCTCCGACAGATCGGCATACTTGCGGAAGAACGAGCGCGGATCGCGGAAAGCGGTCTGACGCAAAAGGAGAAACCGGTTGATGTACCAGCGCCGAAGATCATCCTCGTCGGCATCGAGATAGATCGAGACATCGAAGAAATCCGACACGAAGGGAATGGTCGAACCATCTTTCGGCAGCCGCGCCGGTTGCAGCACGTTCAGGCCTTCGACGATAAGGATGTCCGGTCGTTCAACCGCGATCTCCTCTCCGGGCACCACGTCATAGACAAGGTGCGAGTAGACCGGCGCCTTGACCACCGCATGGCCGGCTTTCACCTGGCTGAGGAACTGCAGCAGGCGAGCGCTGTCATAGCTTTCCGGGAAACCCTTGCGCTCCATCAAACCGCGTGCACCCAATTCCGCGTTGGGCAGCAGGAAACCGTCTGTCGTGATCAGCTTGACCTTGGGCGTGTTGGGCCAACGTGACAGCAGCGCCGTCAAAACACGCGCCGTGGTCGATTTCCCAGCGGCAACCGAGCCAGCAAGGCCAATGACATAAGGAACCTTGACCTCGGCCTCGGCCTGCAGGAAGCGCTGGGTCGCCTTGAACAGGCCTTGCGCCGCAGCAACATAGACGGCCAACAGGCGAGACAATGGCAAATAGATGGAAACCACTTCGTCGAGCGAAATGGGATCATTGATCGATTGCAGCTTCTCGATATCCTGCACCGTCAGCGTCAGTGGCGTGTCGGCCCGCAGGTGGGCCCATTCATCGCGTGAGAACACGCGGTAAGGCGAAATGTCCGGCGCCTGCATCGGGGGCGGGGTCACGCGCTGGTCCATCTGGGGTCTTTCGTGAACGCGGATACAAGCTCGTCAGTCGGCTGAGTTAGAGCCTCTCGCGGCTTTTTCCGCAAGTCCTGACTGGGTGGTGCGCCGCTCCAGCTCACTCATCACATCGCC
>JBOFFB010000206.1:0-5005 GCA_051648385.1 Allobosea sp. | reverse complement strand
GCAATCTCCGGCGATGTCAACGTGAACGCAATCGCGCCCGGTATCGCTGCTGCACTGATGGCGACCATCGCCGGCCTTGCCTGCGCAATTCCGGCACTGTTCGGCTATAACTGGCTGAGCCTGCGGATTTCGGCGCTGGCAGACCGGTTGCGGGTTTTTGCGGACCGGATGGTGACGCAGTTCGCCGAAATGCAGAGCCGCACGCCGCCGCCGCTCAAGCTCGCCGCAGAATAGGAAGGACGACACGATGAGCATGAAAATCGGCGGTACCCGCAAGGCCTATGACGATATCAACATCACCCCGATGCTCGATCTCGCCTATGTGCTGCTCGTCATCTTCATCCTGATGGCGACCGCATCGGTCCAGGGCATCAAGGTCGATCTCCCCAAGGCGTCGAGCGCCATCTCGCTCGCCCAGCCCAAAACCATCGCGCTCACCGTCAATGCCGACGGCCAGGTCTATATGGATGCCTTCCCCGTCACGCTCGCCGACCTCGAAACCCGCCTCAGAAGCGAAAAGGCGCAAAATCCCGAGGTGCCGATCGTGCTGAAGGGCGACCAGACGGCGCAATATGGCAAGGTAACCGAAGTGCTCGACCTGCTGCGGCGGCTGGAACTCACCAAGGTCGGCCTCGTCACCGGCAAGCCGACGGTCGGCGGGTAACAGCGAGGGCGACAATCAGCGTCCGAGACTCCGTCGCCGGCCCGGTGCACCGGAAGCGGCCAAAAGCTGCGCCCGTCCCTCAAGGCTGGTTCGGAATCTCGATAGCCGACCGGGGCGGCAGCAGCCTTCGCCCGGTCGCCAATGCTGTCGGGGGTGACGGCGCTTTCGAACGGCAATCTTCTCACGGCGGCGAGCGATCATTGCCCGCGAGATTTGCGGCCGGGTCAACCTGCCGGTGCCGTTGACGACGGGAGAACTCAGCCGGCCCTTCTTTCACGCCATTGCCGTCGGGCTTGCGCGCTGTCTTCCAGACGTGCGGCGGGCGCACATGGGAGGTGCCTATTCGTTGCTTGTCTCGAACGCGGACATCCGCTTGGTATTGCCGCACGGCACACAGGCGATGGTCATGCCGCGCCCGATGTATGTTCCCGACCTCGGGCTGCCACACTCGCTACTGAAGCTGCCAACCTGATCAACAGTGCTGCGAGTTGATCGCGCTCCGGGCCGCTCAGCCCGGCCAACAACTCGGCCTCGATTGCCATGTCTTCGCGGAAGGCCGCCTCGGCTCGCTCGCGCCCCACCATGGTCAGTTCGACCAGACTGCTTCGGGCATCGCTCTCGCTCGGCGTCCGTCGAACGAGGCCGGCACGCTCCAGCCGCGCCAACCTGTCGGTCATGCCACCCGACGAGATCATCAATTGCGTGTAAAGTTCGGTAGGGCGCAGACGATATGGTGGCCCGGACCGCAGCAGCGTGCTGAGCACGTCGAATTCGCCGCTGTCGAGCTCATGGCGCGTGAAAACGGCCTCGATCGGACGTCTTGCCTGAAGTGCGATCCAGCGGGCGCGGCCCAAGATCGCCATTCCAATTGTGTCAACATCAGGCAATTCTTGCTCCCATTGGTTGCGTCGCAACTCAATATGGTCGGCCTGATCCGCCGCCAGTTGCTCTGAATGTCTTGACATCGAGATAAACCTCGCAAATATATCTTTATATCGAGATAATCGCGAGTCGATGAAACATCAACGAGGATCGGAGAACATCATGCATGAGCGCGCGATGGTTTGGGCTGGCAGGGCCCTGAGTGCATTTGTCGTGTTGTTCCTTCTGGGTGCGTCGGTCGCACCCAAGCTGCTCGGGATGAAAATTGCGGGCGATACGCTGGCGCAGCTTGGATGGAACCCGCGCCATGTTTTGGCGCTCGGCCTCATCGAGCTCGTTTGCACTCTGCTTTACGCCATGCCCCGGACTTCGGTCCTCGGTGCGATCCTGACCACTGCGTTGCTCGGTGGCGCAATCGCAACCAACTGGCGCGCCGATCAACCGCTGTACAGTCATATACTCTTCGGCTTCTATCTCGGGATTGCGATGTGGGCCGGGCTCTGGTTGCGCGCGCCCACGCTGCGCTCCCTGTTGCCGCTGCATGTCGCATGACTGTCGGGAATGGAGAATGATCATGTCCTTTCAGAGCTATATCGCCAATGTGGAGGCCAGCACGGGGCGCTCGATCACCGAGCTTGTCGCTGCCGCCAAGGCTGAGGATCTTGCCGATGACAAGGGCTTGGCTCCGGGTGTCAAGGCGGGTCAGGTGCTGACCTGGCTCAAGGATCAATATGGCCTCGGTCACGGACATGGCATGGCGGTCGTGGCCTATATCAAGGGTAAGCGGACATGAAACGAAGCACGATCAGGAGCAGCTTGGCTTGGCCAGTGATCGGCATCGACCATGTCGCCCCCAACCCCGTTGCCATCCCATCAACCAGCAGCCATGAAAGGTGCGCACTGTCCCTGTGAACGGCTCCGATCGGGCGAGCAAGTCACATGAAGCGCGTCCGAAGTGCCGGGCTCGGCATGCCGAAAATCTATCAGGCGAAGGAAATTTGCCTGACGGCGACGCGCATTCGGCAAGCCGTTACCGCTCCGGGGTCTGAGCCCGACAGGCAGATTTTTCGCAATCGCAGGGATATCCCGCAATTCAGGATGCGACCCCACAACGACCAATGTCGGCGCCATCCTTGTTTGGGCGAAACATTGGGAGGCCGTGAATGCACGGCCTCCCGAAGCCAGCTGCAGCAGACAGAAACAGGCCGAAGCTCAGGGTAAGCGAGACCGCAGCGATCAGAAGTCCACGCCTACCGTCACCCCATATTGGCGCGGCGGGATTCCTGCGCCGAAGGTGAACAGGCCGGCCACGGGCAACGCCGCAGAAAGGCCGCGCTCGTCGGTAAGGTTGCGCCCGAACACCCGGACATAGGCTTTGGATTCGTCGCGGAACTGGAACGTGTAGGTAATCGCTGCAGCAAGATCGGGCTGCGCCTGATGCAGGCCGCGCGCATCGTTTCTTCCGAAATTGCCTGGTTCGGCCACGATGGTGGTCTGGTAGGAACTGGTCGTGCTGAACCGGACATTGAAGTCGAGTTCGCTACGGTCGGAAACCGGCACCTCGTAGTTCGCCGCGACCGAAAGGGTCAGGTTGGGGGTGCGGCGCAGTTGGCGCGTGGAAGCATCCTCGCCCGGGTCTGCCTGACCGTTGACGTTCAGATCGACCAGGAAGCTGTCGTAGCTCGCATCGAGCAGGCCGAGCGCGCCGGTGATCGTGAAACCGTCGAACAGGGTAGCGCGCAGGTCCGCCTCTAGCCCCTTGATGGTCGCGCTTGCGGCGTTGAGCGTTACCGTTTCCTGCGGGTTGGGCGATCCCGGCGGCGTCGCCTGGACGACCTCTTCCAGCTTGTCGTTATACTTGGAATAGAAGGCTGCGAGGTTGAGGATCAGGTCCCCGCCCAGGAAGGAGTTCTTGAGCCCCAGCTCGAAGGAATCGACCGTTTCCGGTTCATAGCCTGTCGCCACTGCGGACGCGCTGTTGGCGCGGCCGTTGAAGCCGCCGGAGCGATAGCCGCGTGAGTAGGAGGCATAGGCCATGATATCGTCCGACAGGTCGTAGGAAAGGCTGACGCGCGGTGTGAACTCGCTCCAGCTATCCGCGTTGGTGAACACCCTGCCCGGTGCGATCGTGCGCTCGAACTGCTTGTCGTCCCACGAATAGCGCGCCCCGAGACTGAGCCGCAGCTTCTCGGACAGCGAGATGTCGAAATCGGCAAAGGCCGCGTAGCTTTCAGTGCGGTGGTCGGTGAACGGCCGCTGCTGCGCGCCAGAGGGCAGGGTGGTGATCTGTTCCAACTGGTATTCGCTTTCCCAGTAGAACAGGCCGATCACGCCCGAGAGCCATTCGGTGAACTCCCCGCCGAGCCGCAGCTCCTGGCTGAACTGGCGATACTCCTGGATGCGGTCGGTCTGAAAGAATGCCAGCGAGGTGGAGTCGAAATCCTGAACGACCTGCTCGTCGGAATCTCGCAGGGCAGTGATCGAGGTCAGCGTCAGTCCGCCGAAATCCCAATTGATCTGCCCTGAAAGTGCCAACTCGTCGAAGGTGATGAGACCCAGTCGATTGCTGAACACGGTGTAGAGATCGCCGCGCCGGTTGCGGCCACACTGGCCCGGGATCAGCGCACTGAGATTGCGGCAGATAAGGTCGGTCTGGTTCGAGAGCGAGGAACCCGCCGGGTCGCCGCCGATTTCCGAATATTCGGCGGTGAGCAAGATTTCCAGGTCAGCGCCCGGCTCGACCAGCAGCGTGGCGCCGACATTGGTGTTCGAATTGGCCCCGGCGGAGCGGCCGAGCGTAACGTTGTCGTAGAAGCCGTCGAACCGGCGATCGTAGCCGAACAGCTTCAGGCCGAACACGTCGCCGTCGCCGATATTGACCACCGCGTTGAGCTCGCGCCGGCCGAAATTGCCGAAGGTCGCCTCAGCGCGCAGGCCCAACTCCTTGGTCGGGCGCGAACGGCGGATATTGATCACCCCGCCAATGGTGTTGCGGCCGAACAGCGTGCCCTGCGGCCCGCGCAGCACCTCGATCTGGCTGAAGTCGAAGGCATTGGTCAGCTGGCCCGTATTGGTGCCGAGGAACACGCCGTCGATCACCACGCCGACCGTGGGCTCGAACGTTTTTTCGATGTCCTCGAAGCTCACCCCGCGCAGCGAGATTGCGCCGCCGCCAGGGCCGGCGCTGACCGGATCGATCACGAGGTTGGGGGCCAGGGTTTCGACATCCTCCACCGTCAGCGCGCCCTGAGAGGCAAGCTGCTGCGGGCTGACCACCGTGACTGCGAGCGGCACGTCCTGCACCGATTCGTCGCCGCGCAGACGCGCAGTGACGATGATGACGTTTTCGTCCTCGTCGGCGGTCGCCTGTGCCCCTTCCTGCGCGAGCACCGGCGTGCCGAACGCCATTGCCGCAAGACTGAAACTGCCCATCAGGACGAGCTCGAGTGCCCTGTTCAT
>JBOFFB010000205.1:0-1845 GCA_051648385.1 Allobosea sp. | reverse complement strand
GGCAAGGGCATGATGCCGGCATCGAACAGGCGCAGCACTTGCAAAGCTTCCGGCGAGGTCGGCGTGTTTAGTGCGATCATCGGATCTGTGACCGCTGCACGCAGGCCAATGTGACCAGTGGCAGCCGTGGCGTCGTCTGCCAGATCATTCATGACCACAGAGCGCAGCAGCGGTGCCTGCAGGCTCGCCAGCAGCACACCGGTGGCAAGCGACGAGAGCGACGGATCGGCAGCCTTGAAGGCGCGCCAGTCAATCAGCGCGGCCAGATCAAGCCCGAGCTTCTCGGCTTCGCTGGCGCGCACGGTCTCCATCCACGCGGCGCAACGCTCGGCGAGATCGGGCAGCACAGCCACCACATCGGCAGCAGCCGCGCGGCGCATCACGACGTCAACGCCAGACAGCCCGAGCCAGCACAACTGGTGCAGACGCGGCAGCAGGGCATACGCACGCTCGATGGCCACTGCAGCGCTGTCGGACGCGGCACCCATGTGCCTGATCATATCGCGGACCATCCGCTCATCGGCAGCCTTGGCGGCGGCGGCCAACTCGGCCGCAATATCGCGCATGAAGCGTGGATCAGCGCCGGTCAGATGTGGATCGGTCGCACAATGATCAGTGTGCAATGGAGACAATGTCTGTTGGCGACGCCGGAACTTTGCAGTGTCGCGCACGACCGGCGTGTCATCACCCAAGTCATAAAGCGCCCGCATCGCCGCAGCCTCTGCATCGTCTACGGGCTCGAACGACGGCAGGTCGGCATCATCGCGTTCTGCTTCGGCCTTGTTCAGCACCTTGACCGCTTCGGTGAACAGATCACGCGGTCCGTCGACAAGATCCTCGAACGCGGCATCTTCGGGCGAGAGGACCTTCGTCTTGGCAGGCGTACCAGAAGCTTTGGCCGCCTGGTTGGCGGTTACTCCGGGTGCGCCTGTGCCGACTGCGCCATCACTGCCGGTCTTGCCGAAAGGGACATCATCATCACTCTTGTCGTCGCTGGTCATGGGGAAACACTCCGGGCAAGGCTTCGCCGTTCGCAGACAAGGCGCTGCGTCGGGTGGTTCGATGGGATGAGAAGGGAGGTAGGAGCCGCTGCCGATCAGTCCGAAAGAGACCCCAATCAGCAGCGGCGCGGGGTCACGCGTGCGTCGTGGCGCGGCGACGGGGTGCACGATCAGCGCCGGGCTGTTGTGCGCGCTGCGAAGTGAGGGCGTTCTTCTTTGCGCCCTTCTTGACTTTCGCCTGGCCGCGCACGTTGGCCGTGGTGGCACGATCGACAGCGGGCAAATGCGCCTTGGCGATAGTCGCGCCACCTGGCAGGGTCACCACCTCATCGCGCGCTCTGCGATTATCGTTGGCAGCGCTGCGCGCCTGCAGCAGCGCAGTGTTGAGCAGGTCAGGCACGGCAGTGAACAGCCGGGTCTTGACCCGCGCCAGCACCGCGTCGACCAGTGGCTTGATAGGGGCCTTGAAATAGGCGTCCAGCTGGTCGCCGGTGATGCGCACATCGTCGCCGAAACCGGACCGGCCATAGTAGTCGATCACTTTGGCATCCACGCTCCGCACCTTGATGCCCTTGGCGCGCAGGAATGATGTGGCCTGCAGGCCGCCCGCCAGCAGCGTCGCGGTGATCGGCGCGATCTTGCGGATCTCGGTCTTGCCGGAGCCGCGCTTGACCTCGATCAACGTGGCATGACGGCGGCCCGGATGCACGACCAGCATGTCGTAGACAACCAGCGGCTCCTCGGCAGCCGGGGCATCAGCCTTGATGACCACGCCGCGCAGGCTGCCTGGCGGATTCCGCTTCACCAGATCCCTTGCGGCATCTGTCAACTGCATGGCGACCTG
>JBOFFB010000204.1:0-7125 GCA_051648385.1 Allobosea sp. | reverse complement strand
TTGCGCGGCAAGCGCCAGTGGCCAGCCCGGCGCACAGGTTGATGCTGGAAGCAATTTTGCGTCAGGATGCGAGCCCATCTGACGGTTTCATCGAAGCTCCGGCTGACGGCGTTTTCACGCCGGGCCTGCGCCAGTTTGTCGGTATGGCGTCGGCTGATGTGCCGTGGCGCACGCTTCTTCCGGGCGTGAAAGAGTATACGATCTCGAATGATCATGGCACCGAAGCTAAGCTGTACTGGATCAAGGCCGGGCGGAAGATACCCGCTCACACACATGGTGGCGAGGAAGTCACTATTGTCCTCAAAGGTGGGTTCAGTGATGCAACCGGCCACTATCGCCGCGGCGACGTGGCCATGGCTGATGAAGAGTTGGATCACAAACCCGTTGCGGATAGCGACCAGGACTGTATCTGTTTTGCAGTGACTGACGCACCGCTGAAACTCACAGGCCCGGTCGGCAAGGTCATTCAGGGCCTTTTCCGGAACTAAGTCCAATGTTGCGCGTTTTCATTCTGCGGGGGGCCTATGCCCCTCGTTTTCGTTCAAGGTGAGCCATGCCGATTGCGACCATGACCCCGAAGGACGGTGTTGCCTGGCTTACAGGCGCGAGTTCCGGCATCGGCAAAGCGACGGCCCTCGAACTGGCCAGACGAGGCTGGACAGTTTGCATCACGGCGCGGCGACTCGAAGAGCTTGAGGCTCTTGCTGCACAGGCTTCCGGATTATCCGGGCGCATGGTGGCCCATGCCGGTGACGTGACTGACGAAGCCGGAATGGCCGGGCTGGTCGAAACCATAGAGCGCGTGCACGGACCGATCGCGCTGGCCTTTTTCAACGCCGGAGTCGCACCCTACACGCGTGCCGGTGCACTGGATGTGCAGGCTTTCCGGCAGGCAATGGATGTGAACGTCCTGGGTGCGGCCAACGGGTTGGCACCGGTACTGGTCCGCATGGGAGAGCGCAAGAAGGGCCAGGTCGCGGTCAACGCCTCCGTCGCGGGTTATCGCGGGTTGCCGAAGGCTGCGGCCTATGGTGCGTCGAAGGCTGCAGCGATCCACATGTGCGAGGCACTGAAGTTCGATTGCGACAATCTCGGCATCACCATGCAGGTGGTCAATCCGGGGTTCATCGACACGC
Organism: Allobosea sp.; assembly: GCA_051648385.1. Taxonomy (GTDB): domain Bacteria; phylum Pseudomonadota; class Alphaproteobacteria; order Rhizobiales; family Beijerinckiaceae; genus Allobosea. The sequence continues at coordinate 5,989 of JBOFFB010000204.1, read as the reverse complement.
CGCTGACAAAGAAGAACGATTTCCCGATGCCGTTCCTGATGTCGATGGCCGACGCGGCTAAGCGGGTGGTTGACGGCTTCGAGCGCGGAAAGTTCGAGATCATCTTTCCTAGGCGTCTGGCCTTCATTCTGAAAGTGATGCGGCTTTTGCCTTATTCCTGGTATTTTCCCCTTGTGGCGCGCCAGACAGGGTGGAACAAGCAGGGGTAAGCGGTCCTACCCCCTCGCTTCAATCTTGTCCGACACAGCCTGCATCTGGGCCTTGTCGAGCGGGAAATTCCAGATCAGCGCGATGGCACCGAACTTGAGTGCGATCGGCAGTCCAGCGTAGAGCAGGCCGAGCATAACGAGGCCGCTATCGCTTCGCAGGCCTGCACCGGGATCATAGCCGTAAGCTGAGAGCAGTGGGAACGCGATGCCGACGGCACCGGCGAAGGCGAGCTTGGTCGCAAGCGCCCATAGGCCGAGATAGAGTCCGGCGCGCTCCTGGCCGGATGCAGCTGTGTCGACATCGATGACATCAGCTTGAACAGCGGCGGGCAAGACCACGTCGGCCCCAAGAGCCAACCCGGTGAAGACGCAGACGGCCGCGAAGAGTACGACCTGTCCCGGCCCCAGGAAAGGCGCAACCGCGAAGGCGCAGCAGGCCATGACCATGCCAAGCGCCCAGGCGCGATGCTTTGACGTGCGCCGCGCCAGCCACAGCCAGAATGGCACCCCAGCAACCCCGCACAGGAAATACAACACCAGCAGAGGCCCGGCCTGATCCTTGGCACCAAGCCGATCAGCCACGAAGAACAGGAACAACGTGGCCGGCAAACCATTGGCCAGCGAGTTGACGAAGAACGCCGCCAACAGGCGCCGGAATGGCCGATTGGCTGCAAGGTGAGCCATTCCCTCCCGCCAATCGGATTTCGCCTGGACGCGCTCGACGGGCTCAGGCGCGACCATAACCGCGACAATTGCGCCAAGCGGCAACAATACCGCAATGAACAATGCCAGCGCTGCCAGACCATCGCGGCTCGAGCCGCCTTGCAACTGCACAATGGCGGGCAGCAGCAGCGCGATCAGTGTGCCGACGACTGTGAAGCTCTCGCGAAAGGCAGCGACACGGGTGCGGCCTTCATAGCTGCGCGACAATTCCGCCCCCCAGGCCTGGTAAGGTACCGAAATTGCGGTCCATGCGAGTGAAAGTGCGGTTGCCCATGCGAACAGATACCAGGCGCCAGCGCCCACCATCGGGCGCATCACAAACCAGGCCGCCAGCGCGACAAGTGGTGCAGATGCAATGACCCAGGTCCGGCGGCGGCCGAACGCCGGACGCGTCCAGTCAGCCAGCACGCCGGCAACCGGGTCAGTGACCGCATCGATGATGCGCACCAGCAGCAGCACGAAGCCGACGGTGGCAATCGGAATCCCCACTTCCTTGGTGTAGAACTCCGGCACCATCACATAAAATGGCAGGCTCAGCGCCGCGACAGGCAGTGCAGGGAGCGCGTAACCCAGAAGCTGCCGGGCGGTGGGTTCAGAGGTGCGGCTCATCGGAACGCCCCGTCCGTCGCGCGGCCTTGCGACGTTTCGCTGCAACGATCACCCACTTTTGGCAAACACCATCTGCCGGACATCGATGTTTCCGGATCTGAAACCGGCCTCGCAATAGGCAAGGTAGTATTCCCACATACGGCGGAAGCGCTCATCGAATCCCAACGAGGTCAAGTCTGGCCAAGCGATGCGGAAGCGTACGCGCCAGTCCGACAGTGTCTGCGCATAGTCGAGCCCGAACTCGCGTTCGTTGATCATCGGCACACCATATTTTGTGCCAAGGTCGCGCATGTGTGTCGGGGTCGGCAGCATCCCGCCCGGGAAAATGTAGGCCCGGATGAAATCCATCTCCCGTCTGTAGAACTGGAAGCTCTCGTCCTTGATGGTGATCACCTGAAGGCCTGCAGTGCCGCCTTCGCGCAGACGGTCACGCACCTGCTCGAAATAGGCTGGCCAGTATTGCTCGCCGACAGCTTCGAACATCTCGATCGAGGCGATTCGGTCGTACGTGCCTTTCTCGTCGCGATAATCGAGCAGCTTGATCGTCACCTTGTCGGACAGGCCGGCCTTGGCCATGCGTGCGACGGCAAAATCGTACTGGGCTTGCGAGATGGTGAGGCCAGTAACATGGCAGCCGATTTCGCGTGCGGCATATTCGGCAAACCCGCCCCAGCCGCAGCCAATCTCAAGTACATTGTCATTCGGGCCAATGCCGGTTTTCTGGGCCAGTTCGCGATATTTGCGGGTCTGTGCCGACATCAGGTCGTCGTCGCCGGGCGCGTAGATCCCCGATGAATAGGTCATGCTCTGGTCAAGCCATGACGCATAGAACGTGTTGCCGAGGTCGTAGTGCGCATGGATATTTTTCTTTGAACCAGCACGCGTGTTGCGGTTCAGAAAATGCCGGATGATCTGCCAGAACCGCGCCAGCGGCTTGCCTGCCAGCATGGTCTGGATGGCGTTGTAATTGGTCGCGAACAACTCAAGAAAGCGCGCAAGGTTGGGTGTTTCCCACTCGCCGCGCAGATAGGCTTCGGCAAAGCCAATGTCGCCACCGGTGGCGAGCCGCCGCGCGAAGGCGAAGTCGTTGACCTGAAAGACGGCGTCAGGCCCGCTCCTTGGTCCATTGAACTGATACTTGCGCCCGTCAGGCAGGATCACGGTCAGGCTGCCGCGCTCGATCCGGGTGCCATAGGCGAATGCGCCGCGTGTCACTGCAGGCATTGACGCAGTGAGGGTGTCGAGATTGTCCGCCGTGACCAGTTGCGGTTGCGTGTCATCGATGGAAGTTCTGGTCATTCAATGGTCCTTGGGATGTTTGACAGTCGTGCAGGCAAGAATGTGGAAAGCAAGAAGGTAGCAGGCAGAAATGCGGTGATGAGTGCCTCTTGGGAGGCACTCAATTGCGCGTCTTTGTCGGAGATGGATCGTGATAGGAAACAGGTTCGGTGCGGGCCGGGCGATTGTAGAATTCGACGCCCTTGAACCAGAGTTTGATGGCCTCCCAGTGGATGCCAGCCACAACCTTCAAGGTCATCAGCGGCATCATCACACAGGCTTTCACAATGGTTGCCGAGGTCATATCGCGACGCTTGCCCGTGAAGGTTGCCGCAAGCATCGGCCCGTCGCCGTCGGTTTCGAGAATGCGGACGTTGACGCGGTCGCCCGGCGGCAGGATGCGAAAATGATAGCGCATCCGTGGGGCCATGAAGGGCGACACGTAGAATCGCTTGTCGCGCTCTTGCCGGATGCCCGCTTCGTTGAGTTGGTCTGTTTCGACGGGGCACACGTAGGTATGCATTTCGCCGAAGGTGTTGCGCACCTCGTAAATGAGCGCCACGCAAGCACCCTGCCTGTCATAGACAAAATAGACCGATATCGGGTTGAAGGCGAAACCAAGCAGACGCGGGTAGCACAGCAGCAGTATACGCCCGCCAGCGGTGTCAATGCCCGTCGGCTTGAGCAGTTCATCAATGTGAGCTCGTAGATGCCCCTTTGGTGCGCTCTTGGTCTCGGGGCCATGGTCGCTCTCGCGAAAGCTCAACAAATTGAAGCCTCCGACGGAGAAAAGCGCGGCCTTTGCGTTCGCGCCATCAAGCTGGCCCAGATCGATCAGAAGGCAAAAGACCTTGTAAGCGAAGCGATGGACTTTGGGCTTCATGCGCGCATGCATGACGTTGCCCGGATAGAGCCAGACTGCGCCGTCCGGCGGCGCAAAGTTTTGGGTGCTGGCTGGCAGAATGGCCATGGGTATCACTCGGCAGCTACGGCGAGGCGGCGCTCGCTGACGCGCCATGGCACGTTGGCGCCTAGGGTTTCCGCGATGTTGAGGCCTGAGGTCAGGCCGTCTTCGTGGAAGCCGTAGCGGGTCCAGGCGCCACAGAACCATGTGTGGTTCTTGCCCTGGATTGCGGGCAGCGATTTCTGGGCAACGGTCGAGCCGCTGAGGTATTGCGGGTGAGCATAGGAATAACGACCGAAGACGAACTCTTCACGCGGCGCCGTTTCGGGGTTCAACGTCACGAAAAGCGGCATGCGCTTGTCGATGTTCTGGAGGGCATTCATCCAGTATGTGAGGGTGACCTCGGATGGATTGTTGCCCTGCAGGACATTCCAGGCAGCCCACGCGGCCTTGCGGCGTGGCATCAACGACGTGTCGCAATGCAGCCACACGTCATTGTCGCGATAGGGGATACCGCCAAGGATGGCGCGCTCTTCAGCACTCGCATCGCCAAGCATCTGCAATGCCTGATCCGAGTGCGCTGCGATGATGACCTGATCGTAGCGCTCGCTATGGCCGGTCGTGTCGGTGACGGTTGCACCAAGGTCGTGACGCAGGATCTGGGTGACGCCTACACCAAGGCGTATCCGATCAGAGAAGCTGGCGGAAAGCTGCTTGACATACTGGCGGCTGCCGCCGGTTACGGTGCGCCAGACCGGGCGGTTCCAATGCAGCAAGCGATGATTGTCGAAAAAAGCAATGAAGCTGTCTGCCGGAAACTGCAGCAGCGCCTGGGGTGGCATCGACCATATAGCGGCGCCCATTGGCACGAGATATTCTTCTCGGAAACGGCGCGAGTAGTTGCCACGGTCGAGATAGGCTCCGATGCTCTCGGATGTCAGCCGACCGGCGGCGCGGTCTTCGAGTGCTGCCTTGTTGAAGCGAAACATCTCGCGGATCATGTTGAGATGAGCCAGTGAAACGATATTGCGGCGGCGTGCAAAAATGCCGTTGAGGACGCCTGTCGGACGCCCCGCCCATTCCATCTCGCCATTGGCCGACGACACGGAAAATCCCATGTCCGAAGCTTCGGTCACGACACCAAGATGAGCAAAAAGCTGGGTGAGATTGGGGTAATTCAGCTCGTTGTAGACGATGAAACCGGTGTCGACCGCCAGTGGCGTGCCCTCATAGTCGATATCGACAGTCGCAGAATGCCCGCCAATGCGGCTGTCTTTTTCATAGACCGTGATGTTGTGCGACGAGCCGGTGGCAAGGGCCCAGGAAGCGGCGTTGCCGGCAATGCCGGTGCCGATGACTGCGATACGCATCTCGTGATCGGTCCTTCAGGAACGGTTCTTGGCCATCTGTTGTAGAGGGATACGCGCCGAAAGCATCATCGGTTTCAGCACGGATGCCGGATGCGATCACGCTTCCGTCAGCAGCTTCAACGATTTGAACGCGTTCAGTGCCCGGTCGCGTGCCAATTCGTGCTGCACCACCGGTTTTGGATAGGTGCTGCCAAGCCTGATCCCGGCTGCGTTGAGGATCATCGGCGGCGCGGTCCATGGCTTGTGAAGCACCGCATTTGGCAACTTGTCCAGCTCCGGGACCCATTTGCGGACATAAACGCCATCGGGATCGAATTTCTCGCCCTGGATGATGGGGTTGAAGATGCGGAAATACGGCGCGGCATCCGCGCCTGAGCCCGCCACCCACTGCCAGCTTGCCGCGTTGCTCGCCGGATCAGCGTCGACCAATGTGTCCCAGAACCATTCCTCGCCACGCCGCCAGTCCGTCAGCAGATGCTTGACCAGGAATGAGCCCACAATCATCCGCACGCGGTTGTGCATCCAGCCTGTGCTGTAAAGCTCGCGCATGCCTGCGTCGACAATCGGGTAGCCGGTTTTGCCGCGCTGCCAGGCCTCCAGCGATGCGTGATCATCGCGCCACGGGAAGGCGTCGAAACGCGGTGCGTAGTTGGTTGTGGCCAGTTCGGGGTTGTGATGCAGAAGGTGATACGAGAATTCGCGCCAGACGAGTTCTTTCAGGAAAACCTCAAGATCAGCGTCGCTGGCCCCTGTCGTGCCGCTGGCATGGGCTTGCTGAGCCGAGTGCCAGCATTGCCGGATGCTGATTTCGCCGAAGCGCAGGTGCGGCGACAACTTTGACGTCGACGGCAGATCAGGTCTGTTGCGCCCCTCGCCATAACCGTCGAGACCCTCAG
>JBOFFB010000203.1:0-5311 GCA_051648385.1 Allobosea sp. | reverse complement strand
GGGCCTTGCTGCGGCGTCAGATTGCGGTGCCGCGCTGACCCGCGTGCAGTCACGCCAACTCCGGGCAGCACGAGGTGCATTGCAGCGAGCGGGCCAATTCCAGCAAGCACTCTGGTCAATCTACGCGGGTGTGCCGATCACGACCGAACTGGCGGACACGGCAACGGTGGTTTGCCGATGCGAGGAAGTCAGGCTGTCCGCCATCGCAGCGGCGCTGGATGCAGGCGCGACGGGACTTGGCTCTGTCAAACGTGCGACGAGGCTTGGAATGGGGCGGTGCCAAGGTCGCTATTGCGGCCCTCTCGCTGCCGAGATCATCTCCCGGAAACTGGGCCGTGAGCCTGTGGCCGATGACATGTTTGCCCCGCGCACACCTCTGAGGCCGTTGTCGATTTCAGCGATTGCCGGACTTGATCTGCAGGAGCCGTGCACTCGGGGTGGAGATAGCACATGAGCACCAGTACCCTTCTGCAAGGCAAACGAGTCCTGGTGACAGGCGCTGCACGTGGACTTGGGGCTGCCATGGGGCGCGGTATCGCAGAGGCCGGGGCACGAGTCGCGGTGCTTGATTTGCCGGGCGCGATCTCCGCAAGCGGGGCTTGGTTGGGTGATGTTGCGATCAACTGTGACGTGTCTGATCCGGCGAGTCTGGATCAGGCCATCGCCGAAGCCGCAGCCCGGTTTGGCGGTCTCGATGTCATCGTCGCCAATGCAGGACGGGTTCCGCCGTGGCGCGAGACAGACGCCCTCGACTTTGACGAGTGGGACGCAGTGATGGCCGTGAACGTGCGCGGTGTTGCTGCCACTCTTCGGTCCGCAGTGCCGCACCTGAAACGACAAGGCGGGACGATCATACTGATGGCGTCGATCAACGCAGTCGTCTCGCATCCGCGCCAGATGCTCTACACCGCAAGCAAGCATGCCGTACTCGGCATCATGCGCGCCGCCGCGCTTGACCTTGGGCGCTATGGCATCCGCGTCAACGCACTGGCGCCTGGCCCGATTGCCACCGAAGCGCTGATCGACCGGCTTCAGTCACGCGCAAACGCAGGCGATGTGGCGTCCGATGAAGCGCTTGCCATGTTTGCCGCGCAAACCCCGCTCGGTCGCATGGCAACCGCAGACGAGGTGGCGAAGGTGGCCGTTTTTCTGGCGAGCGACCTTTCATCTGCGATCACAGGCCGACTGCTCCCTGTCGATGCCGGGCTGATCGGGTGAGCGCACCTTCCTTCAGGTCCTGATGTCAGGTCCGGCCTTGTGCAGCGGCCCTGCGCTCCAAGTAAAATGCATACTGCATCGGCAGAACGGCTTCTGGCTTGTCGATGCCAAGGGCGATGGCGGCATGATAGGGCCAGTTCGGGTTCGCCAGCAGTTCTCGGCCAAGCGCCACCAGATCTGCCTGTCCTGAGGCAATGATATCATTTGCCTTGAGTGGATCGGTGATCAGACCAACGGCCATCGTGGCAAGTCCTGCGCCGTTACGAATGGCCTCGGCCAACGGTACTTGAAAACCGTGTGCCACCTTGTGCTGCAACAAGGAAACCGGGAGCGCGATTCCCCCGGCCGAACAGTCAATCAGGTCAACACCAAGCTGTTTGAGCGCACGTGACAGGGCGATGCTGTCATCGAGCGTGATGCCGCCATCGAGATTGTCTGTCACCGAGGCACGGTAGGCCACAACCACGTCCTCAGGCACCGAACTGCGGACACGGGACGTACACTCCAGCGCCAGCCGCATGCGGTTTTCCAAAGTGCCGCCATAGTGATCAGTCCGCTGATTGATCAACGGTGACATGAAGGAATGCAGCAAATATCCATGCGCACCGTGCAGTTCGATGATCTGGAAGCCAGCAGCCACCGCCCGCCGGGCAGCATGCCCGAAGGCCTCGATGATCTCGGCAAGTTCGCTCAACGTGGCTGGTCTGGGCGTGCGGAAATTGGACCGTATCTTGACCGCGCTGGGCCCGATGATCTCCCAGGCAGCTTCGGGGCCATTGTCGGGCAATGGGCCCGCTCCCTCCCAGGGGCGCTGCGTTGCCGCCTTGCCGCCTGCATGGCCGATCTGCACCCCAGGAACGACACCGTGAGCCTTGTAGAGGGAGGTGACCCGTGCCATCGGCGCGATCTGAGCATCATCCCATAACCCGGTACAACCGTGGGTTATCCGTCCATCACGTGTGATGGCTGTTGCTTCGATAATGGCAGCGCCCACACCACCCAGAGCGAGCCTCGCATGATGTGCCGTATGCCAGTCGCCTGGCTGGCCCTCCACGGCCAGATACTGGCACATCGGCGACACGACGATCCGGTTCCTGATCGTGACGCCGCGCAAGGTGAATGGCGAAAAAAGCGTGGGCGTTGCCATGCTGGTCATGCTGCCTGCCTGAGTGCGGCGCGTTCAGCCTTTGCAGCAGTCTTCGCCTCGACCTTGTCCATGATGGCATCGAGCTTGGCCATGATCCTGACGCGCTTGGCCACCCGGTCAGTTCCTTCCTTGCCGAGCGAGGCAAAGGTGGTGATGGGCGGGCGTACATCTCCCACGGGATACCCGGCAGCCGCAGACAGCGCCTTGGAGTAGCACTGGTGGCCATAAAGCGGATGGCCTTGCTTGATGATGTTCCACATCTCGTCAATCAGATGCTGGATCTTGATCGCCGTCTTCAGGTCGCCCTGCTCCAGCAAGGTCCACATACCGGTCGAGGCGCGCGGACAGAAATTGCCATTTGGATCGACATAGCCGACAGCTCCAAGTTTGAAACTCTCGACGACCCTCTCGCCGGCAAAGACGTTCATCACACCATCGGTCAATTGCACGATGTCAAAGACGCGGGCCACATCCATGCTTGCTTCCTTGATGTAGCGCACGTTGGGCAAGGCCTTGGTCATCCTCGCCACCAGCTTCGCCGACATGTCGACATTTGTGGTGAAAGGATTGTTGTAGAGCATGATCGGGATCGAAACGGCTTCCGAGATCGCTGCGTAGTAGTTGAAAATCTCGTCCTCTGTTGGTGTGTAGTAGTACGGCGGCGCGATCATCAGGCCATCTGCACCGGCTTTCTCGGCGTCACGCGCGAAGCGCACGGCCGTCGGGGTATGGGCGTGGCTGGCACCGACCATCACGGTCATCTTGCCTTTGCAATGCTTGACGGTTGCCTCGACAAGTTCGGCACGTTCAGCATCCGAGACAGTCAGAAACTCGCCAGTTGTGCCCAGGACAATGACGCCCGGTACTTTGCTGCGGTGTTGCCAGTCGAGGAAGTTCTTGAGGGCAGGGACGTCGATCTTCTGACCGTTCGCGGTGAAAGGCGTGACAATGACAGTGTGGCAGGCGCGGAACTGCTTCATGGCTTGAATTCCTTTTCAGATGCGCTTTTGCCAGCCATGCTTGCCCAGCACATCGTGCGAGGCAAGAATGTCGGCATCCGGCGAGTTGGCTGGGTTCATGGCGTCGGCAATGATCTCGAGCACGGTCATGCCGTTGTAGCCGATCTCTTTCAGCGCCTTGGCGGCGGGACCGGGCTGCACGATGCCACCACTCAGCTTGTCATGTTTGAAGACGGCAAAGGTCGAGTCCGAGATATGGACATTCTTGATCCGGGTGCCGAGCAACCTGATCGCACCGACCACATCTTCCTTGATGAAGGCCGAGTTGCAAATGTCGAAATTGATCCCGACATCAGGGCCGATATCGTTGGCGACGTCGAGCATTTGCTGCGCCGAAGGCAGATAGGTGAACGGAACGTTCTCCAGAATCAGCTCGACACCGGACCCTTTGGCGAATCTGACCAGTTCCTTCATGCCTTCGACAAACCATGCCCGCATCCACTCCACGGGAGGGTCGATCAGGCTGTTGACCGGTCCGGGAATGGCGCAGACATAGGGGCACCTCCAGTCAGCCGCGAGTTCGATCGCCTCCTTGTAGCGATCCAGCGTGTAGCGCCGCATGATCTTGCAGACTGAGTTGGGGTTGTTGTCGAGCAGCGGGTAGCAGAACGACGTGATCTTGCAGCCTTTGTCATCGAGCCACTTGCCGATGTCGCGCTTCATTCTCGGCGTCATCTCGGAGGGCCAGAGGTGCGGCGGAAAGATCATCATCTCGAAGTTCTTGTATCCCATCGCATGCAGGTGCTTGAGTGCGGCGAAACCAGAATGCGAATACAGATACGGAAACGTCGACACGGCGACTTTGAGATCAGACATGTTGCTCACTCCCGAGGTTAAAGCTGTGGACTTGGCTGGAAACGCTGGCGATCTGCGTTGGTCCAGTCCGCTCAAGACGGAAGTTCTTGTCGTCGGCGGCGGGTTGGCTGGCACGGCATTGAGCTACCATCTGGCCAGACATGGGGTCGAGACGCTGCTGGTCGAGCGCTTTGATCTCAATACGCAAGCGTCGGGCTCTAATTCCGGCTCGATTCACGCGCAGATTCCGAACGAGCCGTTCACGTCCTACGGTGAAGCCTGGACACGGAACTTCGCACCCACCGTCAAGCTGATGATGCGATCGATCGAACTGTGGGGGACGCTTGGTGCGGAGATTGGCGTTGACCTCGAGGTCGACCAGCCCGGTGGTCTGGTCTGCGCCTTCTCCGAGGCAGACATGGCCGGGCTTCAGGTCAAACTCGGCATCGAGCGCGAGCAGGGACTTGAAGGCCATTTGCTGGGCCGGACGGAACTCAGGGAGGTTGCGCCATACGTGACGGAGCGTGCCATTGGCGGCGTTTGGTACCCGATCGAAGGCAAGGCAAACCCGCTGATCGCAGCTCCCGCATTCGCGCAGGCCGCTCAACGGCTCAGCGCGCGCATCCTGACCCAAACCTCGCTGATCAGCCTTGCGCGGCACGATAACGGCTTTCACGTCGAGACAACCCGCGGACTGGTTCATGCGGCGAAAGTCGTCAATTGCGCCGGTGCCGAAGCGGGTCATCTGGCGCGCATGGTCGGGCTTGATCTGCCGATTGAAGCCTACCCGATCCAGACAACCGTCACCGAACCCACAGCACCACTGATCCGGCACCTTCTTTACGCAGCGGGTGAAAAACTCTCGCTCAAGCAGACCCGCCTGGGCAACATCCTGATCGGCGGTGGTTGGGATGCGCGCCTTGATGCGGCAGGCCGACCTGTCGCTGACATGGCCTCGCTCGTTGGCAATCTGAAGGTTGCGCTCGACGTCGTGCCCGAGCTTGCCAACATCGATGTGGTCCGCACCTGGGCAGCCATCGTCAATGGCACTGCTGACTGGAAACCGCTGCTTGGGGAAGCCGCGCGCGCGCCCGGCTTTTTCATGTGTTTCTTTCCCTGGATGGGCTTCACG
>JBOFFB010000202.1:0-2485 GCA_051648385.1 Allobosea sp. | reverse complement strand
AGTGCTGCGGCATAGGGATAGAACTTCTGCAAGCGGTGCAGCGCCACGCGTGGCGGGCCGGTATTCGACATCAGACATGCAGCACAGCCTCCTCCGCCCTCAAGACGTCGTCTTCGACTTGGATCGTGACGTGGTCGATACCGAAATTATCCTTCATCACGCGGCGGGCGTTCTGCAGTGCGTCTCTGGCCTTCGAGATGTCAGCGACGACGAGATGGCAGCTCATTGCGTCAAACCCGGACGTCACAGTCCAGACGTGCATATCTTGAACAGCGGTCACACCGGGGATGTCCATGAGCTTCCGTTCCAGTAATGCCAGATCGATATTCGGCGGCGTGCCCTCCATCAGGATATGCGTCACTTGTTTTAGGAGGGTCCATGTCCTTGGCACGATGAACAGGCCAATGCCGGCACCCATAATCGGATCAGCCAATCGCCAGCCCGTCCACATGATGATCAAGGCCGCGAAAATAACGCCGACGGATCCCAGCATGTCGCCCAGCACCTCCAGATAGGCGCCCTTGACGTTCAAGCTTTCGGATGACCCGCCGGCCAGCAACCGCATACTGATCAAGTTCACAACGAGGCCGATCGCCGCGACAATGAGCATCGGGCCGCTCAGAATTTCTGGCGGCGCTAGAAAGCGCTGATACGCCTCGTACAAGATGTAGACTGTCAGCAATAGCAAAACTACGGCGTTGGTAAGCGCTGATAACACCTCCGTTCGCAAATAACCGTAGGTCAATTGTGGAGTGGCCTCACGCGTCGCGAAACGGATCGCGAGCAGCGCCAGCGCAAGGCCGCCGACATCGGTCAACATGTGCGCCGCGTCCGCGAGCAGCGCCAGGCTGCCGGTAACCAAGGCACCGACCACCTCTGCAATCATGTAGGTGCCGGTCAGCGCCAGTGCCCAACGCAGTCGATTTGCGTGTTTTGCCGCTGCAGTTCCCGTCGAACCTCCGCCGTGCATCGCTAGACCTCCGCGTGTTTGTTATGCTGCGTGGCGGCGCCCCCGCCGAGCGCCTTTCGCAGCCTTTCTTCGAGTTCGTCGAACAGAAAGAAACTGACGTCGTCCAGAGATCCATGCCCCCTTGCGAAGGGCTGCTCCAGAAGACGGACGAGGTACAACGCGTAGATAAACATGTAGGAGATGAAGCCGAACATCATTGCGGATGCCGGGTCCCCCTCCGTCTTTAGAAAGAGCATCATGATCACAATGGAGAACACCAGCGTCTGTACCAGCACGTGAACGGACGGTACGAACTCGACCCGCTGTATCTGATAGATGCGCAACATCGACCTGCGCAATACATCCTGCGTCGTCCGCAGGCGGACGACGAAATTCGCCGCCATGCCCATCCCTTCGAGGCGCCCGAAAATCGGCGTCAACTTTGCAAGCTCTTCCAAGACGGGGGGTATGTCCTTGTGATTGCGCGCATGGCTTAGACCTGCGCGCAATTTGTCAATCGTCGCCAACAGGATCTGCCGACATTCGCGCAGATCGAAATCCTTGTTGACTGCAGCGAACGATTCGAGATCGCCGTCGATCGCCTCGATCGAGGTGCGAATGTCGGCTGGTATGCGCTCAGCCTCCTTGTAGTCGGCGAGGATGCTAGAGAGAAGGAACCCAATGATGAAGATGGCACCGCCAATTCCGCTGGTCAGCAGCGCGTTCAGTTCGAGAAACTCGAATCCGAAATAGTGCACCCCGATCTTGACGCATCCGAGCACCAGGACGACAGCCACAACCGTAAAGAACAGCCGAAATTTCTTACGATAGCTGAGGCTCGCGCCTCCGAGATGGAGGTGCTGGATAATTGAAGACGCCATCTATAGTCCATTTCTTACGGTTCGGACCGGCGTGAAGCCACGACCGTTCCACCGATATGTTTCCTTGGTATTGGGTTGCGAGACCTCTAAGCCGGCAATTCCTCCGGCGTTCGTCATCCTCACATCCAAAGCCTTCCTGCTAAATACGATTCGATAGCGGCCACGCGACTCCGCGTAGATCTCATGGAGACAGCCGTTACCGTTGCAGACGGCTGCCCGGTTCCCGCAGGCGAATTCCTCGAAATGCAGCGACACAAAGCGCTGGCCTCCCGCCTCGATCGACACCGCGAAGTAATGGGCGGCGGCTGCCGCATTGCCGCACACGCGCTCAAGCGCAACTATTCGCCGTCTAATGTCGGCCGGGAGCCCCTCAATGTGCTCGGATGCCCAAGGTCTTTCCGTGGCCATGCCGCTGCGCGCCGCCGACTGCCCGCTGGCCTGCAGGGACATCAGCAAAAACGCTGCGAGCGGGATTGCCGACCGTCTTTTCAAGAGACGTTTCCTTTTGTCTGCACTGGCGTGCCTTCGTTCGTGCGATCGAAGAGAACCCCGATGCGCCGTTCGGACACCCAGATCCGCCGGCACGATCGAGAAATGTGATCCGAAGGGATGACGAGGACGAAATGGAGTGGAATGCCGAGAGGACTCGCGACCT
>JBOFFB010000201.1:0-1620 GCA_051648385.1 Allobosea sp. | reverse complement strand
ATGACGATGGCTTGTCGATTTTTAACGTGTTGCCGCTTGTTTCGAATGTCGTGATCTCTCTAACAAGCCTCGGCTGCTAGACGAGCCAGCCCTTCAGCCGCGCCATAGCGCGCCACGGCCTCCGGACGGATGCCGCTGATGGTGTGGTGTGGATGCTCAGGCCCGACGAAAATCTCCGGCATGACGCTGAACGGCACCACGCCGCCACGAAAAGCCTTGCCGTATTTGCCGAGCTCGGGGTCATGATCACGGCCTTCGACAAAGTCGACCAACTCGCCATAGCCGCCGGCAAAGTTCTGCGCAGTCGCGTCTCCATCCGGCTCGAAAGCGAGATGTAGGAAGGTCGCGATGCCGTAGACACCGAAGCAACGTGTCGCCCCGCCGCGCCAGGCGATGGCCGCAAGCACCGCATCCTCGCCGACATCGAGATCGGCAAAGCGCGGCCAGGCCAGCGCCTCTTCCATCACACTGCGGCTGAGCCACAGCATCTTTTCCTTGAAAGGCATGATCGGCCCGGCCGGATCGATGAAGGGCCAGTACTCCAGCGCACGCGACGGGCCGAGCTTGATCGAGAAAGCCCGCGCGTCGTGAGCGAGGAAATCGCTCGTAGCCTGCCTGATGTTGGCATCGATATCGGGCGCAGGGCGATAGAGGCTGTCATCATCCATGGTTATTGCCAGGCGATAGTCGACCATCGCATGCAGGGTTGCGACAGCCGATGCGAACACATCGCCGATGCGCGTGTGCGGCGTGGCGGGCTCCGCAATGATCAGGCGACCTGTAGCGAGAGATGATGCAAAGCGCTGCCTGACACCATCGAGCCAGGCTTGGCTATAAGCCTGGGCGTAGACGAACGTGCAGACGCTGAAGCCACCCGCCTCCAGCGCAGGCGCGAAACCACTCTCGATATCGTCAAGCAGCCGCAACAGTAGGCTCTCGCGGTTGCGGCTGCAGATAAAGATCGCGATGTCGCGGGAGTTGAAGGGATCTGGCACAACGGAGCTCATGGTAGGGGTGTTCGATCAGCGCAACGCGCGGGTCAGCGCCTTGTAGATTTCATCGTCGTTGCGCTTTCCGATCAGGCGGACCAAAACGTTCTCGTTTTCAACAATGTAGATGATCCGGAATTCGCCGGCCTTCAAGCGCCGGTATGGCGCGAAGCCTTGAAGTTGCTCGCTTGGTGGATCGTGTGGTGCCTGCTTCAGTCGCTCAAGACGCTCGGCAATCTGACGCTGCTGTTTGGCGGGCAGCCGTTCACCAAACTCCATCGCCTGCCGCGACAATTCCAGTTTGTAGGTCAATCGGAAGCCTTGAGCCACTTCTGGAGCAGAGCTTCTGATTCCTCGGCACCAATGTAGCCTTCCTTATGCGCCTCGTCGGCGCGCTCGGCCCAGATGCGGTCCTCGAAATCCTGAAACGACATGAAGATGCCCACGGGCCGGTCGTTCTTGGTGACGATCACAGGCTCGCGCTGGGCCATGTCGAGGAACTTGCCGAAGTGGTTCTTGGCGTGTGCAGCCGTGATCGTTTTCATATGATGATGTCCAAATTAGCTAATTTGGACATTTACCTATGATGGCGAACAAAGCAACCGTCATTGCGAGCGCAGCGAAGCAATCC
>JBOFFB010000200.1:0-5219 GCA_051648385.1 Allobosea sp. | reverse complement strand
TTCCAAGAATACCACGACGGCGCGGGAGTCTAAGCCATGGCCCGCAAGATCTTCGAGGTGACGATCACCCTGCGCTCGCCTTTCTCCTTCCCCGGGCTCGATCCGCGCGCCCATGGCTTCGATGCGTCATCGTTGAGGGATGAGCACGACCGGCTGATCATCCCCGGCGACCATCTGCGCGGCCATCTCCGGCATGCGTTTCTGGCGCAACCAAAAAAGGCCGCGCTGGTTGAGGCGCTGTTCGGGAATGAGTCGGCGAAGCGCGACACGACAAGCGCCGGAGAGCAGGACAAGCCGCTGCGCGGTGCCTTGCTTGTCGGCGATCTCGCAGGCGGTAAACCACAGAAATCCGGCATCCACCACCGCGTGCAGATCGACGATATCACTGGCGCGGCCGATGACGGCATGCTGCAGATGATCGAGCTGCCATTGGATATTGGCGCGACGATGACCTTCAAGGGCAGGCTGGTGCTGCGCCCCGATCAAAGCCTGCCGAAGGGAATGGAAGCTGAGCTTCGTGCCGCGCTGCAGCTGATTCCCGCCATGGGCCACGCCAAATCCGCCGGCTTCGGCGAGATCATCGCTGCGGACATCAAGGACGTTACGGCGGAAGAAGCGATAGCGGCCGAATTCCCGAAGGGCGACCGGCTGAGCCTGACGGTCGGTTTTGACCGGCCGTTGCTGGTCGACGCCGACCGCATTTCCGCCAACGTCTTTCGCGGCAATACCATCGTACCGGGAGGCGCGATCAAGGGAGCGCTCGCCGAGGCGCTGAAGGACGCGGACCCGGACATGTTCGGCAAGTCAACCATGCAGGAAGCGCTGACGCGGCTGATCGTCGGTCACGCCTTTCCGCTGAAGGGCGAATACGCGGCGGACCGCGCGCTGCCGCTCTCCATCGCGACGGCGCGCGATGATGACACCCAGCGCTTCGTTGCGCGCGACCTGACCGAAATGGCCGGCTTCGACGCGCTGACAGATGTTGGTGCGCCGACCTTCGTGACCGACTGGAAGGAGCCGGTGTTCGAATCTGCGCGGAAAGCGGCAAAGCGCCCGGACTCGGAGCTCAAACACCTGCCGCGCGGGCGCGTGAGGATCGATCCCGATGGCACGGCAGAAGAGGGCGCGCTCTTCGTCGTCGAGCCGGTGGAAACACATGGCAGGACCTGGCGCTTCACACTGGACAGGAACAACGGCGATCCGGCCTGCTTCGAGCTGATCCAGGACCAGTTGCGCGCGGGCCTTGATGGCGTCGGCCGCACAGGAGCGCGGATGACGGTGGTCAGCGCGAAGGAGGCAAACGAGGCGAAGGAGGAGGCGGCAACCACACTGCCTGTCCCCGTGTCGCTGACGCGCGGCGGCAAGGCCGTGCTGCTGGTGCTGCTGGAAACGCCGGCCGTGATGCTTGATCCGGATGATGTGGAAAAGGCGGAAGTGCAGTACCGCCGTTACTTCGCGCATCTGGCAACGGAGGGCTTCCCCGACCTCACGCTGCTCGATCACTTCGCCATGACAAGCCTGCGCGGCGCCTATCAGGGCTTTAGGTTCAAGGCTTTTGGCCAGGCGCGATACCAGCCCTTTGAGGTGACGATGCCCGGAGCGGTCTTCGTCTTTGCCGATACGGCGGCGGCGCGGACTTCGCTTGAGGTTTTGGCCTTGTGCGGTTTGCCGGCGCTCCGTTTTGAACGCGGGGCATATCGCAAGCTTGACTGGGCGGAATGCCCCTTCACGCCGGAGAATGGCTATGGCGCGATCTCGATCGACATCGATCCAGCGGAGATTGCTCTTGCCATGGAGCAGGCACCATGAGCGACGATAGCCTCAAGTATCTCGCCTACAAGGGCCGCACGAAACTCTCGTTGCAGTTCGAGACGGTGGCGCCGCTGCACATTGGTACGGGCTTCGAGGACGGTCTTCGTGCACTGCGTAAGAGTGAGGAAGCTGGCACGGAAAGCGAGATTGTGATCGGTGCAGACGATCTGCCGGTGATCCCCTCGACCACCCTGAAAGGCGCGCTGCGTGCGCTTGTCGAGCGGAAGTATCCCATCCTCAGGAACGATTGGGGAAGGGAATATCCACACCCCGTCGTGGTGGAGCTTTTCGGCGAGATCCGCGACAGCGAGGATCGCAAAAAGTCGGGCGGCGCGCCGGGACGGCTGACGATCTATGCCGCCCGGATGAGCAAGCCTCCGTCGGTGGAGAAGCGGATCGAGCCGCCCGCCAGGATGCGCACAAAGGACGGCACCTATATCTCCGCGCGCACTGCTATCGATGGCGAGTACGGCGTCGCGAAAGAGGGCCTTCTTTTCCGGCAGAGGATGCTGGCGAAGGGTGCAGGCTTCACGGTCGACATGGTGATCGCCGGCGGGGTCGGTCGACTTTCCGGCAACGCACAGGATGCGCTGCTGGCGCTGCTGAAGCAGCTGCTGGAGACAGGAACGCCCATAGGCCGCAACAAGGGCGACGGGCAGGGGCTGCTGAGGCTGAAAAAGCTAGTCAGAAGGGAGGAGATCGGCCCCACGGAGGACGCCGATGTTGCCAACCTGACGGCCGCCTACGAAGGGCAGATCGGAAGAGCGAAAGCGCTCTTGCACGGCGACACCCGCTATCGCCTGACGCTCACCAGCGAGGGGCCCTTCATCGTCAAGCCGCTGCCGGAGGATCTGGCCAAGGACCGCACGCCTGACAAGAACGACAAGAAGAACACCATCAAGGCGCTGCGCCACGGCGACGGCAAGCCGGAGTTGCCCGGTACGAGCCTGATGGGGGCGCTGCGCGCCCGCGCCGCCTGGCGGCTGAAGCTGATTGCCATGCGTGGCGCGCCGGAGAAGCTCGTGGACGCGTTGCATGACCTGAGCCCCGAACCGAAGCTGGCGCAGCAATTGCTGCTCGCACTGGTTTTTGGCGCGAGTGCGGATGATCTCCGCGCTCCGGAGTTCCGCAAGGCGCTGGCCTCGGCGCTTGAGATCAACGAACGCAAGCTCACGGGCTATGCCGGCCGCCTTCGGGTGATCTCTATCAGTGATGCTGGACCAAAGAAGCTGTCGAAACTGCCCTCGGTCAAGATCGACCGCTTCGCCATGTCGCCGGCGGATGGTGCGCTGTTCGAGATCGAGGCCTTCGCCCGGCCTGCCTTCAGCGTGTTGCTGGACGTGGTCCCGGCACGCGACACGCTTGACGGGATTATCACAGATTTCGTGACGCATCTGCTGGAGACCCTTTCTGCCGATGGGCCGGAGGGTGGCCTGTCGCTCGGTTCGGGCGAGGCGCGGGGCTTCGGCTGGTTCACGGCGGAATGGAAGGTCGTGTCATGAGCAGCATCAGTCCTGAGAGGCAAATCCAACTACTTCAGGCATTGAAGAATGCCGGTGGCATGACCGAAGACGAATTCAACCTCAAGGTTGCGGCGCTGCGCGGGCAATCCTCGCTCACGCCGCCGCCCCAGCAATCAGGGGGCAACCGGAAGCCACAAGGCGGCGGCGGCCGCAGCAAGCGGCCGACCTACAATCCGGACCTCGCCACCGCGCCCTACCGGTTTGTGCCCTACGAGAAGAACAACATCCTGCTGGCCGAGCAGGCGGCGATGGAGCCGATTGACGAGCCCAAGGACAACGGCCTCTCCGCCGAGATCACACTGTTATGGACCGCCGAGACGCCCATTCTCATCGGCAAGCAGGACAAGCAAGACAACCAGGACAAGCCCGCCGAAGGCCAGAGCAAGATGACTGTCGTCACGCCGCTGAAACTGGTGGACGAGGAGGCGCGGAGCTACATCCTGCCGGGGTCGAGCCTGCGTGGCATGGTGCGCTCGGTTGCCGAGATCATCGGCGGCGCGCGGCTCTGGCCGGTGCAGGGCGACCGGCTCTTCGGCCTGCGCGATTTCACGCATGAATCCTACGCCAGCAACGCCACGCGCTATCCGCTGTCAGATGTGAGGCAGCTGAAGGCTGGCTGGCTGACACGCGGCAAGGATGAAAAGGGGAACGATATCTGGTGGCTGGCGCCCGTCGGCGAATGGTTTGTGTTCGAGCCGGATGATGCCACCAACTTCACGACGAAGAAGCTGCGGCAGAAGTACCAGGACGCTGACATGATCCGGCGTGGTGACATCGATTTCAGCGACGAGACCCGCAAGCGCTTCAGCCTGGCTGGCGAACGTTACGGCAAGAAGCTGGTGCGGATGGAGTCGAACGGCGATATTGGCGGCCACCGCGTCTTCTCCGGTAGAGCGCCCAGCGGCAAGAAGCTGGAATACGTTTTTTCAGACGCCGCGCCCGGCGGGCCGCACCTGTTGAAACCCGAAAGCTGGAAACGCTTCATGCGCCTGCATGCCGACGAGGTGGACGGGCGCCTGAAGCCGCGCGATAGCCTTGCCGAGGTCATGAAGACGTTGAAAGCCGGCGGACGCGCGCCGGTGTTCTTCGTCGGTGTTCCAGAGAGTCAGGAGCCAGAGACCTTCGCCATGGGGCTGACGCGGCTGTTCAAGGTGCCGCATGCCTGGACCTTCGAGCAGGTGCTGGAGAACTCCGGGGCGGGGCAACCGAAGGTCGAAGGCGATGCCGAGAAGGGCTACTATCTCGCCGAAAAGAGCATGATCGACATGCTCTTTGGCCATGTCTACGAACCGGATGGCGAAGCGCCGGAGCTGCGCGGACGCCAGAGCCCCGCCGGCCTCGCGCGGAAGGGGCGGATATCCTTCTCGCTGGGCATGATCCAGAACCCGGAAGATGTGGCGGATATCGCGGCGCAGGAAACCATCATGATGGGGCCGCGCCCTTCTTTCGCGCCTTTCTATCTCAAGGGCGGGATCAAGGATTACTCATCTGCCGACACGCCCGTTATCGCCGGGCGCAAGCGTTATCCCGCGCAGTATCCGGCGGGCGAGGTCGATGTGCTGGCCGATATCCGCGTGCGGCTGAAGGGGCAGATCGACGCCTTCGTCGATGCGAACAAGCGCCGCGAACAGCCGAAACCGGACGTCAAGACGAGCCTGAAGTTTCTCGCCGCCAAGCCCGGCAAGCAGCTGCGTTTCGAGAGCCGGGTGCGGCTCTTCAATGTCACGCCGGCGGAGCTGGGGCTGGCGCTCAGCGCGCTGACACTGGGTGGCAAGCATGATCGGCTGCGCCACATGATCGGCCGGGCAAAGCCGTTTGGTGCCGGGCAGCTGAAGCTGGAGATCAAGGCGCTGGCGCTGGCCGAAAACAAGCCCGGCGCGATCC
>JBOFFB010000199.1:0-8812 GCA_051648385.1 Allobosea sp. | reverse complement strand
CCGGTTCGGCCACCAGAAAGGCCACCAGCTTGTCGATGCCGTCATCCTGGCGCAGCACCACTGCCGCTTGGGAAATGCCGGGTTCGTCGGCCAGTTTCGCTTCGATTTCGCCAAGCTCGACGCGGAAGCCGCGGATCTTGACCTGGTCATCGATCCGGCCATGGAAGGCAATGTTGCCATTTGGGTCGACGCTCACCGCATCGCCAGAGCAGTAAAGCCGCGCGTCGCCGAGATTGGCAAAGCTGTTCGGCACGAACTTCTCAGCGGTCAGATCAGGCCGGGCCAGATAGCCAACCGCGACACCCGGACCACCGATCCAGAGTTCGCCCTGCTCGCCCGGCTGGCACAGATGCCCCGCTTCGGAGACGACATAGCAGGTATAGTTCGGGATTGGCTTGCCGATTGTGACTGTCTCGCCAGCCGCGACTTCGGCCAGGGTGGCAACAACGGTGGCCTCGGTCGGGCCATAAGTGTTGAACAGCCGCCGACCGGGCTTGGCCCATTTCTGCACGATGGCAGGGGGCAGAGCTTCGCCACCCAGAATGATGATGCGCAGCGACGGGATTTCGCGCGGCAGCACACCCAGCAGGGTTGGCACCGTGTCGATGACAGTCACGCCGGCCTTTTCCAAGACGTCAGGCAGGTTCTCGATGTCGCCCATCACCTGCGGCGTCGCCACATAGAGGGTCGCGCCGACGAGATAAGGCACCCAGATTTCTTCCATCGACAGGTCGAAGGCGACAGACGCACCCTGGAACACCACATCGTTGCCGTTGAAGCCATAGACCTCGTTGGCCGAACGCAGGAAGTGGCAGATGTTGCGGTGGCTGATGACAATGCCCTTGGGCTTGCCGGTCGAACCGGAGGTGTAAATCATGTAGGCCGGATGATCGGGTGTCAGACCAGCCGAACGAGGCGCAAGCTCAGTGTCGTCATCGTTCGCTTTCAGCACGTCGGGCGACCAGATCGCGACGCCCGCACCGGCGGCCTTGTCGGCATTGGCAGAGCTGGTGATCAGGCCCGACGCTTCGCAATCGCTCAGGCAGGTGGCGATCCGATCTACCGGCGCATCCGCATCGAAAGGCAGCCAGGCAGCACCAGACAGGGTTATCGCAATCTGGGTCACCAGAAGATCAATGCCCCGCGGCATCCACAGCCCGATTACCGAGCCCGGACCTGCGCCGTGATTGACGAGCCCGCGTGCAATGGCATTGGCTTCAGCCCAGACCTCGGCATAGCTCAGCGAACGGTCAGCATCGCGCATGGCGATGTGTGAGGGGCGGGATTTCACGGTGTCGGCGAAAAGTTCGGCCAGAACCTCATCGCGCAGCAAGTCCGGACGAACGTCGCCGCGCAGCATCGCACCATCAAGTTCAGCCGTTGTCGCCAACGGGAGTTTCACCAATTCGTTCATGATACCCCAAGACTGGTTGGGCAACCGGAGGGTTGTGACCCGCCTGCAACAGCCGCCAGTTGCTCTCCCGATCTCTGCCCCACATGCCGGAACCGGCATGCCCACAATCGTGGACGCAGAAGCGTCCGTTCTTTAGATCATCCCACAATGAGATGGAATCCATCTCGTTGCGGAAAGATGATCGATCATAATAAGATAGAACATTGCGTACTCACAAAACCGGTACCCACTTTTTGCGCGCAATGCTCTACGGTTTCGTTAGCAATAAATGAACTGAACCGCCAGTGAATGCGACAAAGGAAGTTTGGATCAGCCTTAATGGCGCGGTGCGTTGCCGCAGACTGTCAGTGCCAACTATACGCCCCGTTGGCCACTGCAATGACCCGGCCCTGATGAATATCAAGGTTTTCAGCCGTGCCAGGCCGCTCCAGCCCGAAACCGGCCAGCGCTGCCCGCATGACACCGCCGTGACTGACCACAACAGTGTTGCGGCGTAATGACAAGAACACGGGCATGACGCGGGCCAGCAGCATCTCGTAGCTTTCGCCGGAGGGTGGCACGAAATGCCATTTGTTGTCCTCGCGAGCCCTCGCGCGTGCGGCGTCCTGCTTGCGGACCTCGCGCCAGGTCAGGCCTTCCCAGGTGCCAAAGGTGATTTCGCGCAGGCGCTCGTCGAGTTTGTAATAGGGCGGATGCAGACCCATCGCGGTCCGCATGATTTCCATCGTTTCGCGGGTGCGTCCGAGGGGCGAACACAGATAGTCGAGGTCTTCCACATTGGGATCAAGCCCGCGCAGGCGGCGGCCAACCTCCTCGGCCTGTACGCGGCCATAGTCATTGAGCGGGATGTCCTTGCCACCCTGAAGCCGACCTTCGGCATTCCAGTCTGTCTCGCCGTGGCGGATCAGATAAAGCGTGAACGGCGGGGGCGTGAGCATGACGCCTGTCTACTGCCATCGCTCCCGGGCAACGTCAAAGAAATTACGGCGAGTTGGTCAATCACTCGGCCTTGTCGAGGTTCATGTCCGGCGCGTCGGGGTTCTTCATGCCAACGATGTGATATCCGGCATCGACATGCAGGATTTCACCCGTCATGCCACGCGACCAGTCGGACACCAGATAGGCGCAGGTCTCACCGACTTCCTCGATGCTGACAGTGCGACGCAGGGGGGCATTGTACTCGTTCCAGCGCAGGATGTAGCGAAAATCGCCGATGCCGGACGCAGCCAGTGTCTTGATCGGACCGGCAGAGATGGCGTTGACGCGGATTTTCTTGGGGCCAAGATCAGCCGCGAGGTAGCGCACGGATGCTTCGAGGGCGGCTTTTGCAACACCCATGACATTGTAATGCGGCATCCACTTCTCGGCACCATAGTAAGTCAATGTGACCATTGAGCCGCCGTCATTCATCAATTTCTCAGCACGCTGGGCGATGGCCGTGAACGAATAGCAGGAGATCAGCAGCGACTGGCTGAAGTTGACCGCCGAGGTGTCGACATAGCGACCGGTCAACTCGCTCTTGTCGGCAAAGGCGATGCAGTGGACCACGAAATCGAGCCTGCCCCAGACGCGCGCCACTTCGGCAAAGACAGCATCCATGCTGGCTTCATCGGTGACATCGCAATGGCCGACGACAATCGCATTCAGCTCCGCTGCAAGCGGCTCGACACGCTTTTTCAGCGCGTCGCCCTGGTATGTGAAAGCGAGTTCCGCACCTTGGTCGGCGCAAGCCTTGGCAATGCCCCACGCGATGGAGCGGTTGTTGGCCACACCCATCACCAGGCCGCGTTTGCCTTTCAGAAGACCTGTACCACCCGTCATGTTGCCGTGCCTGTTGGTTTAGATATGAACAATTTGTCTGTTCCCGCTCTTAGTCAAGCGACGCCGAGGCCACAAGACCAGATCGGCATTTTGGCCATATAACGGGTTAAGAAAGCAGAAACCCTGCCGCGCCAAAGCTCCCTCAGCCACGCCTGCGGCGCATCAGGGCTGTCAGCTCGTCATCACTGTCGGGCATGGCGATCTCCGTCACGGCATAAAGGTCGCCATCAGCTTGTCCGTCATCAGCTGGCAGGCCCTTGCCGCGCAGGCGGAACGAGCGGCCGGAACTCGTCATTGGCGGCAGGCTCATCTCGACATCGCCTTGCAAGGTCGGCACGCGCACCGGACCGCCAAGCACAGCGTCGACCAGTGCCAGCGTGATGCGGGTGCGCAAGTCACGCCCCTCGACCGTGAAGCGCTGGTCGACCGCGATCTTGAGTGTCAGCAACACATCACCCGCTTCACCGGCATAGGGGCTGGGGTGGCCGAGGCCCTTGAGGCGGATGACCTTGCCGTCCGTGACGGATTTCGGCACGCCGACCTCAACCTCGCGGCCGGTTGGCAATCTCAGTCTCTTGGTGGCGCGATTTGCGATCTCAGCCAGTGTGACAACCAGTTGCGCCTCGATATCTTGGCCCTTGGGATGGGCGCGAGCGCCGGTTCCGCCGCCACCCCGGCGCATGGCATCAGCGAAAAGGTCGCCGAAAACATTCGACGCATCAAACCCGCCAGCCTCGAAGCCACCACGCCCTTTTGCGCCACCGAAACCTTCGAAGCCCTGAAACTTCGGCTTGCCATCTGCCCCAATTTCGCCCCGGTCGAACTGGGCCCGTTTGGCCGTATCGCCAACGATTTCGTAAGCGCTGTTCAACTCGGAGAATTTCTCCTTGGCGCCCGGATCATTGGCGTTGCGGTCAGGATGATGCTCCTTGGCCAGACGGCGAAATGCCTTCTTGACCTCGGCCTCGCTGGCCGACTTGGGCACACCAAGAACTGTGTAGGGATCGCGCATGGGCGCAGACTCGCTTCGGGACCGAGGATTTATGCATGAAGTGAAGTGTGTGACATGGGGCTGCCAGCGCGAGAACGCAACTGCCGTTTTGGCCCGCCCGTTCGTTCAGCCAGGCTGTTTCCAAAGCTTGAGATCGCGGATAGCCCACTCGCCACCGGACGGGCGACAGGCTGTGCCCTGCAAGGCATGCTTGTCCATTGCCGTCGCAATCTGGGTCAGGAAAGCGCGGCAGACCTCATCATCCTTGAGGAAGGGGCCACCCACCGGCGTGAAACGCCCGGCGGACTTGCTCTCGACATTGTCCCAGCTCACGGGTGCGCCATTGCCTTGCGGGTCGAGCGCCAGCGCCATGGCACCGTTGGCGCGGCGGATATCTTCAGGCCCGAGATGGTCCGACAAGGAGGGTTGGCCACGCTGAGGGGCGCTGACAGGGGGGCGGGCCGGGATCGATGCAGTTGTCATGGCGGGATCGGGCGCGCTTGATCCGGATAGCGCGAACATCGGCCATGTCAACGAGCAGGCACCCGCGCCAAGGCCAAGCCCAAGAATTATGCCCAGACGCGCAGCGAGACGTGTGCAAAGTTGCACGGAACATCTATATCCAAGGCCGTGGTTCTGGCTCGACACGTCAGCACTCAACACAAAACAAGTTCCCAACCAATCTGTATTAGACAGTGGAAGCGTTAATGACGGGTGACTTCACGCAAGCAACCGAGCCATTCGGGCTTTTTGCAACATGGATGAACGAGGCTGAGAAATCCGAGCCCAACGATCCCAATGCCATGGCGCTGGCCAGCAATGATGGGGATGGACTGCCTAACGTGCGGATGGTGTTGCTGAAGGGCCTCGATGACCGCGGTTTCGTGTTCTACACCAACACCGAAAGCCAGAAGGGCAGAGAACTTCTTGGCTCGATGAAGGCGGCGCTGCTGTTCCACTGGAAGTCGCTGCGCCGGCAGGTCAGGGTGCGCGGCCCGGTCGAGATGGTGTCTGACGCCGAAGCGGATGCCTATTTCCAGTCGCGCCCGCGCGACAGCCGCATCGGCGCCTGGGCGAGCCAGCAGTCACGCCCGCTGGAAAGCCGATTTGCGCTGGAAAAAGCTGCCGCGTTCTATGCTGCAAAACATGCCATCGGCGAGGTTCCGCGCCCGCCGCACTGGACAGGCTTCAGGGTCAGACCCACCTATCTGGAATTCTGGAAGGACGGTGCCTTCCGTCTGCATGACCGTGTGGTTTTCCGCCGTCCGGAACCTGCAGGAGACTGGACGCGCGAACGTTTGTATCCATAAGCTCCTCGTCATCCGAAGCACTCATACCAGAGGTGGCAATCAGCCTCATGCGACAGGTTCCTGCCATGGCGATGCCCAAGTTCGATTTTCCCAAGACCGAAGCAGGGAAACGTCCGGTGATGCTGCTGACCGGTGCATCGCGCGGCATCGGGCACGCGACGGTGATGCAGTTTGCCATGGCCGGATGGCGCATCCTGTCATGTTCGCGGCAGACCTTTTCCGACAAATGCCCGTGGCCGTCAGGTGCCGATGACCACGTCCAGATCGACCTCGCCGACCCGGTGGACACGGAGCGCGGCATCGGTGAAATCCGCCGCAGGCTTGAGAAGGAAGGTGGCAAACTCAACGCACTGGTCAACAATGCCGGTATCTCGCCGAAGGGCGCGGGTGGATCCCGTCTTGGAGCGGCCGACACGTCATTCAACGACTGGAGCCGGGTTTTCCAGGTCAATTTTTTCGCACCGATCATGCTGGCACGCGGGCTCTTTGCCGAATTGAAGGCAGGCCACGGGGCGATCGTCAACGTCACCTCGATCGCGGGCACGCAGGTGCATCCGTTCGCCGGTGCCGCCTACGCCACCTCCAAGGCAGCATTGGCCTCGCTGACGCGTGAAATGGCCTCGGATTTCGGCCCGCACGGAATTCGCGTCAACTCGATATCGCCGGGCGAAATCGACACCTCGATCCTCTCACCAGGCACGGACAAGATCGTCGAGAAGCTGCCAATGCGCAGGCTTGGCACCACCGATGAGGTGGCCAAAGCGATCTACTTCCTGTGCACGGATGCCTCTTCCTATGTGACCGGCGCGGAACTGCATATCAACGGCGGCCAGCACGTCTGAGGGATGACCGTAGCCATGGCTGACGTCACAGCATGACGGAAGGACTTCGCCTGCTGCAGTTTCCGGCCACTGCCAAGGCAGCGGCGCGACCCGTGCTGGCAGCATCGGTTGCGGTGTTCAGGGCTGACGGCCGGGTTGTTCTCGCCACCCGTACAGGCCCGCCTGCCGCAGACGTCTGGTCCTTGCCCGGCGGCAAGGTCGAGGCCGGGGAAACACTGGAACAGGCAGCCTTGCGCGAACTGGCAGAGGAGGTCGGCGTCAGCGCCCGCATCATCGGTTTCAACCGCCATGTCGAGATTATCCACCGCGATGCCGAAAGCCGTGTCAGCCATCATTTTGTGGTGGCGTCTTTCGTTGCGGATTGGCTTGCAGGTGAACCGCAGACCGGCCCGGAGGCAGGAGCCGTGATGTGGGCAAACCCGTTTGATCTCGGCGGCCTGTCAACCACACGTCAGCTTGGCGACGTGTTGCGCGCCGCCCATCGCATCTGGGAGCAAGGGCGGTGATCGTGCGCGTCACTTTTGTCCTTGCTGTGGCGATTGCGGCAGTTCCTGCGAGCGCTCAACAGGCCGTGCCCCGACCCGGCACAGCGCGCCCTGCGGTGACACAGCCCGTGCCGGCACCAGTTCCGGAGCCCCCGCCGCCAGCCTATGAGCCGGACATGCTGAAACTGGCGGAAGTGATGGGCTCGCTCGCTTTCCTGCGTCAGCTTTGCAGTGGACTGGAAGCACAACAATGGCGCACGCGCATGACGGAGTTGCTGGAGACCGAAGGCGTCACGCCCGGCCGCAAGGAACGCCTCGCCGGTGCCTACAATCGCGGCTTCAAAAGCTTTGCACTGACATATCGCGCTTGCACTCCCGCAGCGGAGGAAGCGTCAGCACGCCTGTCGAAGGACGGCGAACGACTATCGCGCAGCCTCGCCGGACGATTCGGCGGGTAGAACGACAAACTATCCACAGTTTTAGCCTCCGCGTTAACCTTCCTTAAAGGGTTCGCTGGCTTGGCAATCTGTGACGCCGTAAACCACTTCAGGATGAGTGGAACACGTCGATGTCCGAAATTGCCAACGAAAATGCCGACCCGGTTCGGGCCGATGACGACGCCGCCGATCTGAGGCGCATTGCCGTGACCTATGTGGACGAGGCTTTCGCTACCGGCCGCCATGAGGGTCTTGACGGCGATTGCCTGGCGCATGCTGCGCTGTTTGCAGCCTTCCGTGACCTCGTCAGCACCTATGGCGAGGACGCGACAGCCGTCTTTGCCGAAAGCCTGCCGGGCAAGATCAAGAGCGGTGCCTACTCGATCTGTACGCGGCACTGAGGCGGGATTGCTCCCATTCATTCCAGTGTCATGGCCGCCCTTGTGGCGGCCATCTCGTTCCGAATAGTGCACAGCGTCTAGCACCGAGATCACCGGCACGGGGCCGGTGATGACACTGAATCTGAGGCCCTTCCCGCGCCATCTCGATCAAACGTGCCTGACCACGGGATCAATTGCCAGTTTCGTATTCAGCGCCAGGATTTGCTCCAACGCCAACGCTGCCGCCAGCAAGCGGCCCTCATCTCGCGGACGCGCCACGATCTGCAAACCGATGGGGCGGCCATCCTTGGTGTAGCCTGCGGGCAATGACAGCGCCGGGCAACCGACGAGAGTGAAGGCATAGGCAATTGCCAGCCATTCGACATAATTACCGAACTTCACGCCGTTGCACTCGGCCACGAAGCGGTTCTCGACCGGATAAGCCGCGACGATGGTGGCAGGCGTGCAGATCAGGTCGAATGTCTGGAAGAATGTCAGCGTGCGCCGGTACATGGCGGCACGGGCATGCTCGGCGCGCAGGATGTCGGTGCAGGTCAGCTTCAGCCCCTGCTCGATATTCCAGATGACTTCGGGCTTGAGCTGGTCGCGCTTGGTGTCGAGCAAATCTTTTTTGCCGATGGCGAAGCCGCGAGCGCGCAGCACCTGAAAGGTGTCATGCGCCTCGGAAAAATCCGGATGCGCCTCCTCGACGATGGCACCCATCTCGCCGAAGCGCAGCGCCGCGCGGCGGGTGATCTCCGCCACCTCCGGATCAACCGGCGTGATGCCGAGATCGGCGGACCATGCGACGCGGGCCGGCTTCCAGCCCGAGCGTGCCTGCGTCACGAACGGCACCGACGGCTTGGCCAGTGACATCGGGTCACGCAGATCATCGCCGGTGAGCGCGTCGAAGAACAGCGCGAGATCCTCGACCGTGCGCGCCATCGGACCTTCGACACCGAAACGACTGGTGATTTCCTGCCCCGGATCGGTCGCGACGCGCCCTGGTGAAGGCCGCATGCCAACAATACCATTGAAGCTGGCCGGGTTGCGCAGCGAGCCGCCGAGGTCCGAGCCGTGCGCCAGCCAGGCCGTTCCCGTCTTCAGCGCCACAGCGGAGCCACCGGAGGAG
>JBOFFB010000198.1:0-6207 GCA_051648385.1 Allobosea sp. | reverse complement strand
GTTGCCATCCGCGCCAGATGAAGGCCTGCAAGCGGCATCACGAAGAACCACCCGGGCATGGCCCAATGCGGCAGGCCAAGATTGCCGAAAGCGGGTGTCAGCGTAAACATGATGATGGATGGCAGCGCCAGCGCCATCAGGAACCAGAAGCGCCCATCGCGCTCCTGCTTCCAGCCCAGCCAAAGGCCGGCGGTCACCGGCACAAAAACCCACGGCAGCAGCCACCCCGCCTGTGCCAGCAAGGAAGCGGGGACCAGCCATGGCGTGAAGCCCGCGCCCTGTGTGCGGGCGGACTGGAACAGAAAGGAAACCCAGCCATTCTGGGCGTTCCAGACCAGCACGGGTGCCACGATGCCGAGCGCCAGCAGTGCCGCAAGCCATGGCCATGGCCGCATCAGTGTGCGTCGCCCGCGCAAAGTGGACAGGAGCCAGATGGCAATTCCAAGCGCGGCCAGAACGGCATGATACTTGGCAAGGCCCGCAAACCCGAGGGCAGTTCCTGCGATCAGCCAGTTGACGAGGCTGGCTGGCGTCTCACCGGGTTTGGGGAAAAACTCTCGTGCCAGTGCCAAGGCGGCCACGGCCAGCATGAACAGCAGCACGCCATCGGGCACGACCCAGCTGCCAGCCGACAATGTGAAAAAACCCGCAAGATTGAGCGTGACCACGGCCCAGAAACCTGACGCTTCGCCGTAGAGCCGTGCTGTCAGTTGGAACAGCAGCCAGCTTGTGCCAGCAAACAGGAGAATGAACGGCAAGCGCACCTGCCGCCCCTCGCCAAGCAGCAAAGCCGTGGCATGCGTGACCCACTGGTGTAGCGGCGGGTGGTCGAAATAAGACCATGACAGCGTCCGCGAGATGGCAACGGTGTAGATCTCGTCCGTGCCAAGCCCGATCGCTGCCGCCATGGCGACGCGCAGGATGAACGCACCTGCAATGACGACGAGAGCCGCTCGCATTGGCTGGGATGGAACGATCAAAAAACTGCTGCTCATGGCAAAGTCGAGTGGGCTTGGGGCACACGCAAGTCAACCCGGCCAGTTTCGTTGGTAAGAATTTTGCGCAATTTATACCAACGGCTATCGGGTTTGACCGATCGTTTCGTTGGCAAGCGCGACCGCGCGCCCGAGCCGGTGCGAGGAATTCATCATCTTTGACGGGTTAGATCTTTCCGCATTGAGATGAAATCCATCTCAATGCGGGATGACCGATCACAATAAGATAGAGCATTGCGTACTCACAAAACCGGTACCCACCCTCGCCTTCGCGAGGGCATGCATTTGTACGCAATGCGCTAAAGATGACGACCTTTGGTTTTACCGCATCCAGAAAGCAAACAACCCGGCAGGGTCCCTGCCGGGTTGTTCGGGATTACCTCCGACAGGGATCAGAAGCTGACCTTGTCCTTGATCGCGTCCTTGGCGGTCTGGTTGACGGTGGTGCCGGTCATGCGCTGCACAAAGTTGTCCCAGTTTGTGAAACGGCCCTTGGCGCGCTCGGCAAGGATTGCCTTCGCCCGTGCATCGCCAATCTGTGGCAGCTTGTCGAGATCAGCCTGGCCGGCAGTGTTGAGGTTAACGCGCTGGCCCTGCGCGGTGCTGGCGGCGGCTGGCGCAGCGGCTGGAGCGGTAGCTGGTGTTGCCGGGCGAGTTGGGGCGGCTGGTGCAGCAGGCTGCGCTGTGGTTGGTGCCGCCGGACGAGCCGGAACAGGCGCTGTCGGAGCGACAGGGGCTGCGGTCTGTGCGAGGACGGGGCTGGCGGCCATCATGATGGCGGCTGCACCGGCGAGAAGACGGGTCGAGATCATGTTCAAATCCCCCAAGGGAAGCGACCGGTTGTGAAAAAGCATGTCACAATCCGCCGGGC
Source organism: Allobosea sp. (assembly GCA_051648385.1). Taxonomy (GTDB): domain Bacteria; phylum Pseudomonadota; class Alphaproteobacteria; order Rhizobiales; family Beijerinckiaceae; genus Allobosea. Next base: position 4,341 of record JBOFFB010000198.1, on the reverse strand, counting down.
CGGACCGCGCATGTCCACGGGGAATCGCCAGATGGCCAAGCCCGTGCAGAACCAGAGTTGAGCGCGAATTTCGCCCCGCATCAAGACCAATTCGAAGCAACAATAAGATCTCTTGTCTGACGCATGGCTGAATGTCGCTTGCAGGTGCTGTTCATGTTCAGCATGGCAGCTACTATTTTGCCAATTGCTGGCCGAACATGCCAAAGCCATAGAAGAACATGAAGCCCCAGACAAAAGAGGCCGACCAGTTGGCGATGTGGAACTGCATTGGCGGCATCTTCACGATGCCGGCTACAAGCGCGATCACGGCGCGCACTGGCCCGATGAAATGCCCTGCAAAGACACCCGGCGCGCCCCATTTCTCGAAAAAATCATGGCCCTTCTGCAGCATCTCCGGGTTTTTCTTCAGAGGCCAATAGTTGCCCGCACTTGGACCGATCTTGATACCGATGACATACGAGATCCAGAAACCGATCCCGGCCCCTGCCGATGCGGCCAGCGCAAGCGGCAGCGGTGCAAGGCCGCTGGCACCGGCAGCCGTGGCAAAGACCGTGAAAAAAGCTGTGGCAGGCACCAGGAACGACAAAAGCGCCACGCACTCGCAAAAGGCGATGACGAAGACGATCACGGGGGCCCACGCGGCGTTGGCCTGCGCAAACTCGGCACCGACTCGCATCCAGCCTTCAAGCATCTCCATGGATCTTCTCCTGGCCCATTCCGAGGGCAACACTGTCCGCGCAACTGGTGGCATTCGCGTGACAAGTCAACTTGTTTGGCCGATCAGGCTGACGGATGCTGATGAAGGTCGACTTTCGCGGTAATTCTCAAAACTGCGTCAGCCTTGTTGACTTGGCCATGCTGCCGTCTACGGTCCGGCATAATCAGAGCATGCCAGAAGGCATCGGGCGGCGTGCCGCCATCGGGGGAGAAAGCGCACATGCATGTTGCGGCGGTCAGGACCGGCGAGGTGGCAACCCATGCGCGTCCCGCGATCTCGCTGGCCAACATCGATATCACCTTCAACCTCAAGGATGGCGGTCGCTACCAGGCTGTGACGGACATCAGCGTCGATGTGGCGGATGGCGAGTTTGTTGCCGTCGTCGGGCCGACCGGATGCGGAAAATCCACGCTTCTCAACGCCGCCGCTGGCTTGCTTCAACCCAGTTCTGGCAAGGTCGGCATTCTTGGCGAGGAGCTGTCCGGCATCAACTTGCGCGCTGGCTACCTGTTTCAGCTTGACGCGCTGATGCCATGGAAAACGGCCCTGCAGAACGTTGCGGTGGCGCTGGAGCCGCAGGGCGTGTCGACCCGCGATGCGGATGAACAGGCGCGCGCCTGGCTCGCCCGCGTAGGCCTTCGCGCTTTCACCGACCGTTACCCACACATGCTGTCTGGCGGTCAGAAGAAGCGTGTGGCTTTGGCGCAGGTGCTGATCCGTGACCCGAAGATTCTGTTGATGGACGAGCCGTTTGGACCGCTCGATGCGCAAACACGCCAGATCATGGGCAACCTGTTGCTCGATCTGTGGTCGAAGGATCGCAAGGCCGTGATGTTCGTGACCCACGACCTCGAAGAAGCCATTTCGCTGTCGGACCGTGTCGTGGTGATGTCGGCAGGTCCCGCCGCCACCATCGTCGGTGACTACCGCGTCAGCCTGAAGCGCCCGCGTGACATTGCCGACATCCGCCTCGACAAGGATTTTCACGATATCCATCGGAAGATCTGGCAGACGCTGAAGGTCGAGGTGCAGAAGGCCTATGCGGCGGGTGAGGGGAGGGACATGGCGTGACCACCCATTCCCGCCTCAAGATCACGTTGCTGCAAATCCTCGTTGCCATCGGCTTCCTGGCGGCCTGGCACGTGTCCACCACAACGGCGCTGTTTGCCGAGCCCAAGAAGATGCAGTTCTTTTTCTCGACACCCATCGACGTCATCGCCCGCACATGGAAGCAATTCATGGGGGGCGAGATCTGGTATCATCTCGGCATCACGCTGACCGAGACGGTGCTTGCCTTCGTTTTTGGAGCGACAGGCGGGGTGCTGTGCGGCTTCGTCTTTGCCCGCAAGGAATTGCTGGCGGCGGTGTTCGACCCTTACATCAAGGCAGCCAACGCCTTGCCGCGCGTTGTGCTGGCGCCCATCTTCGCGCTCTGGTTCGGCCTTGGCATCTGGTCGAAGGTGGCGCTTGGCTTCACGCTCGTCTTCTTCATCGTGTTTTTCGCGGTCTATCAGGGCGTGCGCGAGGTTTCGCAGACCGTGCTCGCCAATGCGCGGATGCTGGGCATGAACGAGCGCCAGCTGATGCGCCATGTCTATTGGCCCGCTGCCATGACCTGGATGTTCTCGTCGCTGCACACCTCGGTGGGATTTGCGCTGGTGGGCGCGGTCGTGGGTGAGTATCTCGGCTCATCAGCCGGGCTGGGCTATAAGATTCACGAGGCGGAAAGCGTCTTTGATGTCACTGGCGTGTTTTCAGGCATGCTCATCCTCACCATCTTCGTGTTGATCCTTGATGCGATTGTCACGATGATTGAAAACAGGCTTCTGGTCTGGCGTCCGGGGCAGGCATCCACGAGCGCCAACGGCTGAACCACACATCAAGCAGCCGCCAAAAGGCTGCAATCTGGAGGATATGACATGACCATTCATCGCAGGACCGTTCTGGCAGGCATTGGTGCCACAGGGCTTTCAGGCCTTAGCCTGCCAGCCATCGCCCAACGCGCACCAGAAAAGGCCAAAGTCGTTCTTGGCGTCGGCGGGCGGGCATTACTGTATTATCTTCCGCTCGCCATTGCCGACAGGCGCGGCTTCTTCAAGGAGCAGGGCATCGAGGTCGAGATCAACGATTTCGCTGGCGGCGCGCGTTCGCTGCAGGCACTGGTTGGTGGCTCGGTCGATGTGGTGGCGGGCGCTTATGAGCACACCATCCGCATGCAAGCCAAGGCGCAGGATATCCGCGCCGTGGTCGAGCTTGGCCGCTTTCCGGGCATCGTGATCGGCGTGCGCAAGGAGCTTGCTGCACGCATCAAGACGGCAGCAGATTTCAAGGGCCTCAAGATCGGGGTGACAGCGCCAGGCTCGTCGACAGCACTGACCGCGCAATATGCGATGGTCAAGGCGGGGCTGAAGGCCAGCGATGCGCCGATCATCGGTATTGGCGGCGGCGCAAGCGCGGTGGCCGCCGTCGTGCAAAACCAGGTCGACGTGATCTCCCACCTTGATCCGGTTATCTCGAAGCTCGAAGCCGACGGCCTGATTGTGCCAATCATCGATACCCGCACAGAGGCCGGCTCGCGAGCACTGTTCGGCGGCTCCAACCCGGCCGGTGTGATCTATTCGCGGCAGGATTTCATTGAGAAGAACCCCGAGACCATGCAGCGCATTGTCAACGCCTGCGTCAAATCGTTGAAGTGGCTGGAAGGCGCAACCGCCGATCAGATCGCCGATACCGTGCCGCCTGAGTACCACCTCGGCGACCGGGCGGTGTACCTGCAGGCTGTGAACAAGCTCAAGGAGAGCTACTCACGCACCGGCATCGCCAGTGCTGAGGGCATGAAGAGCGTGCTCGATGTGTTGAAGACGCTCGACCCTGAACTTGCCAGTGCCACGGTGGATCTGACCAAGACCTTCAACCCGGCTTTTGCCCAGCGCGCGGTGAGTTGAGAAAGCGACTCGGCGCAGCCCCATGACCACCAATCCGCAAGTTGATTGACGTCTGCGGCAAATCTGGCAGATTTCTGTATGGTTTGGCCGCAACGTTGGTTCCTGGAGATGACGTCAATGCGCTTGAAGTTCAACCCGTCCGGGTCGCAGGTCTTGGCACTTGCAGCATTTGCGGCAATGTCCGTAGCCGGAGCATCTGTTGCCACGGCGCAGCAAAGATGCGTCGTGACTGATCCGACCGGGACACCGCTCAATATCCGCGGCACGCCAAATGGGGCTGTGGTGGGCCGCATGACCAACGGTGTCCAGGTCGCAATTCTCGACTACGCTCGCGATGATCGTGGCAGGCCGTGGGCACTGGTCAGGCTGCGTGGTGGCAACATCATCGAAGGCTGGGTTTTCCGTGAGTTTGTGACCTGCTACTGAGCCACGTTTGCTGCTTTGGAAACTTGCGGCACTTCTGGCCGGAATGTCGCTCATGAACATCCTCTCCATCCAGTCCCATGTCGCCTACGGCCATGTCGGCAACGCCTCGGCGGTGTTTCCCATGCAGCGGCTGGGCTGCGAGGTATGGCCGATCCACACGGTGCAGTTCTCCAACCACACCGGCTACGGCGCCTGGCGCGGCCGGGTCTTCGACGGGCCGGCGATCGAGGAGCTGGTAGCGGGCATCGCAGA